>JAEUQS010000792.1 GCA_016789625.1 Acidobacteriota bacterium
GAACGGATCAAGAAGCTCGAGACCCGGGGCTTCATTCGGCGCTTCACCGCCCTGCTCGACGCCCGCGCCGTGGGCATGCCGATCGTGGCGCACGTGGACGTGGCCCTGGAGCACCCCCGCTTCGAGCGGACGTTTCTCGAGGAGATCGAGAACCTCGTCGACGCCCAGGAGTGCTACGCGCTGTCGGGCGACTACGGCTACCGGCTCAAGATCCGGGCCCGCGACCTCACGCACTTCGAGACGATCCTCCGCGAGCGCATCCAGACGATTCGCGGAATCTCGAGGACGCGCGTCGAGCTGTCGCTGTCCGTGAAAAAGGACTCGACGCTGCTGCCCCTCGTGTAGGTTCGACAACCTGGGGCACAGGTCGCACGGAATCCGGCAGAATGTCTCTTTCCGTGCCGTCTCGTGGACCTTTTTGGGCGACCCTTTTCCTCTCGAATCCGCCTCGTCAGCCGGTAAAACCTCCGTACTCAACGACTTGAGAAAAAGTCGACCCGGAGGGCAAACCAACGGCATTCGCCTTGCGTATAAGGGAGCAGGGAGAACGAACGACATGACGATCGCAAGCCTCACCGCAAGCATCGAAGTGGCGCCGATCTTCACGACCAACCCCCACGAAGCTGACGCTCCCTCCCGGGACGCCAGCCCCGCCACCTAACACCCTCCTACCCAGGTCCTCACAAACAAGAATCCCACCGTCGCAATCCCCGCCCGATCCGCAACGGATCGGGCGGGACCCCGCCTTTTCAGGCGTTCGGTGCGCGTCGCGGGACGAGGATCGGCATCCCAGGGTGCGGAGGTCCGAGCGGCCCGTCGGGATTCCACCCGTTCCAGACTCCGCGCCCCTTGCCGTCAGAACCTGTAGGCGACTCCACCCGTGACCATCACGGGCTTGTGGTCGATCTGGCTCTTGATGATGTGGCCCGACCGCTCCACCCGGGCGTCCCACGGGCGCGCCAGGCGGAAGATGCCCACCACGGCGCCGTGAAAGCCGAAGACGGTCTGCTTGCGGTCCAGGACGGGCTGCCCTTCCGCTGCGTCCTCGGGCCGTACCGAATAGCCGCCGATCCCGCCATAGAGTCCACCCGTGAACCAGCTCTGCTTCACGAGGTAGCCGACGCTGACCGTGGCCGCACCGACGTTGAGCTCGGGACCGCGGACGTCGTTCTCGTCCTTGGATCCCCTGAGCCCGAAGTACGAGCCGCGCGCCTGCAGCACCACGTCGCTGCCGTCCACGACGCCTTCGAAGAAGACGTACCCGCCCGCCCGCGCGAAGCTGCTCAGCGCGGTCTCGTGGCCGATGTCGTTGACGATCATCCCGCCCGCTCCGACGGCGAAGTCCTGCGCGCGTGCTTCCGGAGAAAGCGCTCCGAGGCAGGCGGCGAAAAGGGAGGCGGAAACGGCACTCGTGCGGAGGGGGCTGAGGAGCTTCACAGCCCGGGAGCATAGGGACAGGGAGAAGGACCGGTCAATTCTCACGGACGCGTCTACGCAAGCGAACCCCGCCGCGTCTAGAATCGACGCGATGGGACCGTCGTTCGCGGGCGGTGCGGCGGGAACCGCGGAACCCGCCGCGCGAAACACCTCGAACGGTGTGAAGGGCGCCGTGAGCGCTCTCGTTTCCTGGGTTTTCCCCTCTCGTTGCGCAACCTGTGACTCGCACGTCGTCCCCCTGCGGGCCGGTGTCTGTGAGACGTGCCTCGGAGAGGCGTGTCTCCCGGCTCCTCGCGATCCCGCCTGCTCGCGCTGCGCGCTGCCGCTCGACGCCGGAGACGGAACCTCGACCTGTCAGGAGTGCGCCACGGCGCCGCCCGCGTTCGCCACGGCGCGAGCGCTCGGGCCTTATGCCGGGCGCCTTCGCAAGATCGTTCAGGTCTACAAGTTCAAGGGCTACGACATCCTCGCGCAGCCGCTCGGCGAGCGCCTCGCGGGGCTCGTCCCCCGCCCGCGCGCGGGGGACGAGCCTCCGGAGGACGTCGTCGTGGTCCCGGCGCCCTCCACTCGCGAGAGGAACGCCGAGCGGGGTTACGATCCCTCCGTTCTGCTCGCACAGGAGACGGCCCGACGCCTTTCGTTGCCCATGGTCCGCGCTCTCGCGCGGGCTTCGGGGGGTCCCGCGCAGGAGACTCTCGACTCCCGGGCCCGCCGCGCGAACCCGTCCCTCCGGTTCGCCACGATCCGCGATTTTCGCAAGTCACGCCCAAACCGCGTGCTGCTGGTCGACGACGTGCTCACCACCGGTGCGACCCTTCGGGCAGCGGCCCGCGCACTCGTGGACGCGGGGGCCGCCCGGGTCGACGTCCTCATCCTCGCGCGGACCCCCGCGCCCCGCTCCCGGGCACCTCAGGATGGAGTTACCGAATGAGCTCGCTCTTCGATCGCCTCGTCGTCCTCACCCTTCCCTTCGTGCCGCGTTTCGTGGTGCGCCGCACGGCCTCGCGCTACGTCGCGGGAGAGACGCTCGACGACGCGCTCCGCGCCATGAAGGAGCTCGCGGCGGAAGGCGCGATGTCCACGCTCGACGTGCTCGGCGAGAGCGTGACGCGCAAGGAGCAGACCTACGAAACCCGCGATGAGTACCTCCGCGCGCTCGACGTGATCGCGGCCGCGGGCGTCCCCGCGAACATCTCCATCAAGCCCACGGCCGTCGGGCTCGCGATCGACCCCGCGCTCGCGAGGGAGAACTGCGCGGCGATCTGCCGCAAAGCCCGCGAGAAGGGCATCTTCGTGCGCCTCGACATGGAGGACACGCCGTTCACGGAGTCCACGCTCCAGCTCGTGCTCGACCTGCGCAAGGAATTCGAATCGGTGGGAGTCGTGATCCAGGCCTACCTGCGGCGGAGCCTCAGGGATCTCGATCGCCTCGTCGCCGCCGGGATGAACGTCCGGATCTGCAAGGGCATCTACGTCGAGCCCCGCAACGACGCGTATCGCGACCGGCAGGTCGTGATCGAGAACTTCGCGGCCCTCGTCGAAAAGCACCTCGCGGCCGGCTGCTACGTGGGCATCGCGACGCACGACGAAGCGTGCGTCCAGCGCGCGCTCGCCACGATCGACCGGTTGAAGCTGACGCCCGACAAGTACGAATTCCAGATGCTGCTGGGCGTCGATCCCCAGCTCCGGCAGATCCTCCTGAAAGCCGGCCACCGGCTGCGCGTCTACGTGCCCTACGGCCGCGACTGGTACGCCTATTCCATCCGGAGGCTCAAGGAGAACCCGGCGATCGCGCGCCACGTCGTGAACCGCGTGCTCGGTCTCGGGCCCGGGTGATCCGGTTGCGGTTCCACTGAGGCGGCCGGCCCCGCATCGTCGACGGGGCGCTCCGGGTCCACGCACGGGATCTCGAAACCCTGGATCCCGGTCCGCCGTAAAGGGGAGTTGACGCCGAGCACGAGACGGGAACAAGATCTCATGTGAGGCGGAGCTCCACGAGGGCTCACGGAGAACGAATGGCGAGCGGCTCATTCCCGAGGATCGCGGTCGGGATCGCCCTCGCGCTTACAGCGCGAGGAGCTGACGCCGCGGCCCCGCCTTCGGGTCTCGGAGCGCACACGTATCCGCGAGGCGGCGTGCCCCGCGTTCCTTCTCCCCTGGCGGGCATGGTGCGATCCGCCACGGGCGCCCCGCTTCCCAACGCTCTCCTCCTCGTGCAGGGCATCTCCCCGGGTCTCGAAGCGTTCCTGCGGGTCCTCCGGAGCGCGGGCGACGGCTCCTTCGTCATTCCGGACGCCCGCCCCGGCGTCTACTCGCTCGTGGCCTCCGTTCCGGGCCTTCCCGCGGCCAGCACGCGCGTCATGCACCGCGACGCGGCGACGGGCGCCGTGTCCTTCGTGGTCCTCGACATTCCCCGCGCGAGCGGTGTGATCGAGGCGACCGCGCTGGGCGAGCGGGATCCCTGGACCGCACGCGCCTTCGCCGCGGGCGACGTCCTTCGCGACGAGCGCCCCACGGTGGGCGCCCCGGCGCCCCCGATGGAAGGCATCGTCGCGGCCCTTTCGGGCCTTCGCCTGCAGGATCCCCACGGACGCGTCGCGCCCCTCGAGGGATCTCTGCCTCTGCACGCGTCCGTGGCTTCCCTCGCTTCCTTCGGAACCTCGGGAGGCTCGGCCGTCTCGGAGACGGCCATCGACCTCTCCAGCGGCAACCTCGGCGCCGGTTCGCGCACCGCCTGGAAATGGGGCCTCGAGGGCCGGCTGGGTCGCACCGCCAACGACGCCTCGCCCGGAAACACCGGCGGCTACTCGCGCTTTGCGATCGATGTCGCCCGCGGCGGCGATCAGCAGCTTCGCATCAGCTCCCGTCGAGATGCTCTGCCGATCGAGGCGTTGGCCCATGCCGAGCCTCCCGTGTTCCGGCAGCACCGGGTGGACTGGGAGGGCGCCACCAGCCTTCACGGCCGCGCGGGTGTCTCGGCCGAGCTGACCTCGCAGGACAACCTCCTGAGCCGGGGCCCCGTGGCCGGGCTCTTCAGCCGCTCCACCTCGGCCTTCGACGTCGGGGCGCGCTACGAAATCAGCCCGGATGCCGGCGAGTTCGTCAGGCTCCAGGTGGGGTACCGCACGTCGTCCAGCCTCGTGCACGACGGCAACGACATCAACGCTTCGCTGGAAGAGCGCGAAACCCGGCTGGGTGGCACGGCCAGCTTCCGGGTCTGGGACGTCCTCGTTCTCGAGGGCGGTGCCACCGGCAGCATCTCTCCCATCTCCCGCGCCGTGACCCCTGAGGTCCGCATCTCCGTCGTCGACGGGGGCTTCCGGATCTACGGCTTCGTCTCCCGCCGTTTCGAGGCTCGCCTCGAGGGCTACGAAGCCCTTCCGGTGGCAGCCACGACGGCCACCGTGGACGGCGAGCTGGCCCGCCTGTCGCGGTCCCATGTCCGCGCCGGGCTCCGCTACGAGTGGAAGGAAGGCCAGGCCGTCTCTATCGAGGCCTCGAGGCGGGACATCGACGGCACGTTCCGGCTGCTCCTCGATCCGGAGTTCTTCGACCAGCTCGATTCGATCTACTTCCTGCCCGGGGATTCCGCCAGCGAGCTCGCCTTCGCGGCGACGTTCAACCTCACGACGGCTCTTGCCGGACGCGTCGAGGCCCGCGCGGGCCGTTCCCACGGCGAGCGCATCGGCATCGTCGAGGAAAACAGCGCGTCTTACGGCAGGGCCGAGGCCGCACTCCTGGTCAAGCCCTCGCAGACGACGTTCGGGCTCGGTTATCGCACGGTCTCGCAGGAGCTCGTCCGCTCGAACGTTCCGCTCCGCAACGACCTCTCGGCCATGGATCTCAAGGTCGCCCAGGTTCTTCCCATCCCCGTTCTCCGGTCCCTCGGCTCGGAATGGAAGGCGCTGCTCTCCATGGAGCTCGGCACCCGGCGCGAAGGGCTTTCCGAGGAACGCTCCAACCGGCGTTTCGCGGGCGGCCTCGGCCTCTCCTTCTAAAGGCCCGACGAACCCTCTCGTCCGGGGCCTTGGGAGACGATCCGAAATTCCGGATCGCGCGTTCCGAGCCAGCTCGAAATCGCTGCTAACTCATTCAAAAACCGCAGCTTGAAGCGATTCAAGGAACCGTAGCCTCGGCACGGTCCTTGCCTATACCCTGTTGGAATGGAAGCTCGCGCGACGGGCCGCCGGATTTCCCGGCGTCTCGTTTTCCTGCTCTATGTGCTGGCGCTGGTGCCGATGGTGCTGTCGGCCGGGCGCAAGCTCTCGACGTTCGGCAGAGCCGATGTCCTCGTCCAGAGGCAGGACGTCATTCCGGGCCGTGTCCCCTCGCTCGTCGTCTCCTCCGGCTCCCCCGGTTCGTACCTGGTGCTGCACGTGGGCCCCTCGGCGCTCGGCAGCGGCCTCGCCCAGCAGGACGTGCTCCTGGCGGTGGACGGGCAGCCCGCCCTCGGAGCGGGCGATCCCGCCGATTTCCTCGCGAGCGCGCCTCACGATCTCATCCTCCTGCGCGGAGGAGCGCTCGTCTCGGTCACGTCGCAGCCGTGCCCCTCCCCGTGGAGCGTGAGGTATCTCTTCCTTCTCTTCGTGGGCGGAGCGTTCCTCACGGCCGGCTTTCTCGCGGCCTGGCAATCGCGCGAAGCCGTGGAGGAGCCCGAGAGCCTGGTTTTCGCGCTTTTCAGCCTCGCCTTCGGGCTGGCGCTCGTCCTCACCCCCGTGGCGCCCGTGGACTCGATCTTCAAGACTTCGGTGCTCGTCGAGGACATCGCGCGGGCCCTGCTCCCCGCCTTCCTCCTGCAGCTCGTCTTCACGTTCCCGAGACGGGCCGGCCGGATCCCGATCCCGCTCTTCTACGCTCCGGCCGCGGCGCTGTGCGTCCTCTCGTTCCAGACCTACCTCGGAGGTCACGAGGAGGCCGCGATCGCGGCCGTGCGGCGGCTCGACGACATCTCGGCGCTGTGGCTCTCCCTGGGAGCCCTCGTCTCGGCCGTACGGCTCGGGCTCCTCGCGCGCGTCAAGATCGACCTCCTCACCGAGAAGCGGGTCCGGTTCCTGCTCTTCGGAACCGCGCTCGGCCTCCTGCCTCTCTGCCTCCTGGATTTCCTGCCCCACCTCTTCTTCGGCAAGGCCCTGCCGATCCTCTCGACGCTCGGCGTCCTGCCGCTCGCGCTGCTGCCGTTCGCGTTCCTCCTGGCAATAACCCGATATCGCCTCTGGGACGTCGAGGTGCTCGGCCGCGAGGCGACGGCGCTCGTCGTCACCGCGCTCCTCGGCGCCGGGCTCTTCACCGCGGCGCAGCTCCTCCTCTCGGGAGCCGTGCTCTCGGGCATCCCGTATGCGAAGGGAACTCTCGAGGCGACCGCGGGGCTCCTCCTCGCGGTGTCCTTCGTGCCGGTGAAGCGCAGGGTCTCCGGGGTGCTCACGCGGCTTCACTACGGTGACGGCCTCGCCGAGCGCGAAGGCCTCGTCGCCCTGCTCCGCGAGCTGCCGCTCCTGCGCTCCACGGAGGAGATCGAGGCGCGCCTCCTCGCGACTCTCTCGCGCGCTCTCGGCGTCAAGCCGGCCGCGCTGCTCTACGCCACCGCCGACGGGGCCAGCCTCGACGCGTCCCGCGTCGACGGCGGAATGCCCATTCCCTGCGCGGAGCTTCCCGAGGGGCTCGGGGCGCGGAAGGTCCTCACCGCCTTCCGTCTCTCGCGCGCGGCGTTCTCGACCCTGCCCACCGCGGCCATCGCGCGCCTCCGGCGGGCCGGCTTCCGCACGCTCGCGCCCCTCGCCGTCTCGGGCCGGCTCCTCGCCGTCGTGGCGGTCGGCGACCGGGACGGACGCCTCCCGCTCTCGAGCGAGGACGTCGAGCTCCTCGAGACGCTGCTCGGCCCCGCGGCCCTGGCGCTCGACCACGCCCGGCTCTACGACGAGCTCCGCGCGCAGGCCGAGCGATATCGGGTTCTCACGGAATTCCACGAGGACGTCGTCTCCGGCTCCCTCGCGGCCATCGCGGCGACCGACGTCGAGGGCCGTTTCACGTCGGTCAACCCTGCGTTTTGCGCGCTCTTCGGCAAGCCCGAGCTGGCCCTCGTGGGAACCCCGGCCGAGAGCATCCTGCCGGCCCCTCTCCTCGCTTCGGGAAACCGCCGCTTCACGCTCGACACGACGCGGGGCGAGCGCATCCTCGACGCCGCCATCTCGGAGTTCCCCGGCGCCGCGGCCAGCTCCGCCGCGCGGGTCTACGTGTTCTCCGACGTCACGGAGCAGTCGCGGCTCGAGAAGTCCGTGGCCGACCACGAGCGGCTCGCGGCTCTCGGCTCCCTCTCGGCGGGCGTCGCCCACGAGGTCAACACGCCGCTCGCCGGCGTCGCGGGCTTCGCCCGGCTCCTGCTCGACGAGACGCCCGAGGGCGATCCCCGCCGCCGGCTCGTGGAGAAGATCGAGCGCCAGGCCTTCCGCGCCTCGCGGCTCGTGGGCTCGCTCCTCGATCTCGCGCGGGGCCGCCCGCGCGAATCCTCGCCGCTCGACGCCTCGTGGCTCGCCCGCGAGGCCGCACGCGCCCTCGAAGACGAGGCCCAGGGCCGCGGCGCGCGGCTCCGGCTCGAGCTGCCGGAAAACGCCCTCCGAATCTCGGGCCACTCGGACGCGCTCGTCCAGGTGCTCGTGAACCTCGTCAAGAACGGCCTCGAGGCCATCGCGCTCGCCGGAGCCGCCCGGATCGAGAACCCCGAGGTCCGTCTCCGCGTAAGAGCTGGCAAGCACCTGGCTCAGCCGTCCGTGCTCTTCGAAGTGGAGGACGACGGTCCCGGTCTCGACGAAGCGGTGAGGGATCGCATCTTCCAGCCCTTCATCTCGACCAAGACGTCTCAGGGGGGCACCGGCCTCGGACTGGCCATTGCCCACGACATCGTCCGCGCGCACGGAGGGTCCGTGACCGTCGAGACGGAGAAAGGAAAGGGAACGCGGTTCACGGTCGCGCTCCCGGCGATTGCCTGATGAACATCCTGATCCTCGACGACGAACCCGTCATCCGTGAGGTGCTCCGCGCCGTCCTCGAGAGGAACGGATGGGAAACCCGCGAAGCAGGCACCGCCTCCGACGGTCTCGCGCTCCTTTCCCGTGAGACGTTCGACCTCCTCCTCCTCGATCTCATGCTGCCCGACCGGAGCGGCATGGAGGTCCTCGCGGAGGTCCGCACGCGGTATCCCGAGCTGCCCGTCGTCGTGGTGACGGCGTACACGTCGGTCGAGAGCGCCATCGCGGCGATGCGCGAGGGCGCGTTCCACTACCTGCCCAAGCCGTTCCGCAACGACGAGGTCGTCCACGTCGTCAAGCAGGCCCTCGAGAAGCGGCGTCTCGTGGCCGAGAACCGGGCCCTCAAGGCCAAGCTCGAGAAGGGCGGCGGCGGCGAGCTCTCCGAGCTCGTGGGCCGCTCCCTCGCGATGGAGAAGGTCTTCGAAACCGCCCGGCAGGCCGCGGCCGCGCGCTCCACGATCCTCGTCGTGGGCGAGAGCGGAACCGGCAAGGAGCTCGTCGCCAAGGCGCTCCACAGGCTCTCGCCGCGCGCCGCGGGCCCGTTCGTCACCGTGCACTCCGGCGCGCTCCCGCCCGACCTCCTCGAGTCGAACCTCTTCGGTCACACCCGTGGCTCCTTCACCGGGGCCGTGGCCGACAAGAAAGGGCTCTTCAAGGCCGCGGACGGCGGCACGATCTTCTTCGACGAGATCGGCACCGTGCCGCTCGAGACCCAGGCCAAGCTGCTGCGGGTTCTGCAGGAGCGGGAGTTCCTGCCGGTGGGCGCCGTCGAGCCTCAGCGCGCCGACGTGAGGGTGATTGCCGCCACGAACGCGGATCTGAGCAAGATGGTCCAGGAGGGGCGCTTCCGCGAGGATCTCTTCTACCGGCTCAGCGTGATCACGATTCCGCTCCCGCCTCTTCGGGAACGCAAGGAGGACATCCCCCTCCTCGTGGAGGCGCTCGTCGCGCGTGCGGCCTCCGAGAACGGCCGGTCCATTCCCTCGGTGACCCCTTCGGCGATGAAGGCGCTCTTCGATCACGACTGGCCCGGCAACGTGCGCGAGCTCGAGAACGCGCTCGAGCGCGCGCTCGTGCTGGGGCACGGCGTCATCGACCTCGACCAGCTCCCCGACTCGGTGAGGCGCAGCGTGCCGCGGCCCAACCTGCTTCCCCAGGACGGCCTCTCGTTCAAGGACGCCGTGGCGTCTTACGAGAAGTCGCTGCTCTCCGCCGCGCTCCACCGGGCCGGGGGTGTGCAGAAGAGGGCGGCCGAGCTCCTTCGGCTGAAGCCCACGACCCTCAACGAGATGCTGAAGCGCTACGGGATGCTGCCGCGCGACGCGCGCGAGAGCGATCCCGTGCTCCCGGCCCAGCGTCTCGAGCGCAGCACCTACTGAGCCGGCGCCTCACCGACACGTGAGTAACCTCCAGAGGATGAGCGTCCGCACCGCGACCCTTCTTCTCGCCCTTCCGTTCCTCGTTCCCTCGGCCCTCTCCGCCGAGGAAGCGAAGCCACGGGGAAGCGACCCCGTCTTCGCGACGAGCGGCATCGCATCGACCTTCTCGCTGCCGGAGGCCTCCCGGGATGCGAAGGTGCCGACGCCCGAGAGCGTGCTCGGCCACCGGATCGGCGCGCGGTACACGACCCCCGAGGAGATCCTCGTGTATGCCCGCGCCGTCGCGGCCGCCTCCCCGCGGGTGAAGGTCGTGCCGTACGGCAGGACGCCGGAAGGCCGCGAGCTCATCCAGCTGCAGATCTCGACGCCCGCGAACCTGGCACGGATCGAGGAGATCCGCCGGGGCGTGGTGGCCCTCGCGAGCGAGGAGGGTGCCCGGAAGGAGAGCGCCGAACGCATCGCCGAGAGGAGCCCGGTCGTGGTGTGGATCCAGTGCGGCGTGCACGGCGACGAAGCCTCGGGGCCCGAGGCCGCGCTCGCGCTCCTCTACGTGCTCGCCGCCTCGAACGAGGCCGACGTCCTGCGCGATCTCGAAAGCACCGTGCTCCTCCTCGATCCCGACGTGAATGCCGACGGACGGGGCCGGCACGTCGCCTGGTGGCGCTCGGTCGCGGGAGCCGAAGACGCCGACCCCGACCCCGACGGCCTCGAGCACCAGAAGACGTTCTGGCCCGCGGGGCGCGTGAACCACTACGGCTTCGACATGAACCGTGACTGGGCCTTCCTGACCCAGCCCGAGACGCGCGCGCGCGTCGCCGCGGCCCGCGCGTTCCCGCCCCAGGTCTTCGTGGACGTCCACGAGATGGGCGCGGAGTCCTCCTACTTCTTTCCGCCGGCGGCCTCCCCCGTCCACAAGGAAGTGCCCGAATCCTCCGGCAGGTGGCTCGAGACGTTCGGACGCGCGAACGCGCACGCGTTCGACGAGCAGGGCTGGGGCTATTTCGTCCGCGAGGTCTTCGATCTCTACTACCCCGCCTACGGAGACTCCTGGCCCACGCTCCGCGGCGCCGTGGGGATGACGTACGAGATGGCCCAGTCGCCGGGCCTCAGCTACCTGCGAGAGGACGGCCACGTGCTCACGCTCAAGGAGCGGGCGCTCAAGCACACGACGGCCCTCCGAGCGACTCTGGCCACGGCCGCGGCGAACCGCAAGGCCCTGCTCCTCGATTTCGCGGCCTTCACGCGGAGCAGCATCGAGCGGGGGACCCGCGCCTTCGTGCTGCCCGCGGGCCAGGACCGCTCGCGCCTCCACGCGCTCGCGACCCTGCTCGACGAGCAGGGCATCCGCGTCGAGGTCACGACGAAACCGATATCGGGTTTTCAGGGCCGCAAGGATCCGCTCCCCGAGGGCTCCCTCCTCGTCGACTCCGCCCAGCCGCTCGGACGCCTGGCGTCGACGCTTCTCGAGAAGAGCGCGGGGCTCTCCCCGGCGTTTCTCGAGACCGAGCGGCGGAACCTCCTCACCGAGGAGCAGGAGGCGTTCTACGACGTCACGGCCTGGAGCCTTCCGCATGCCTTCGCCCTCGCGTCCTTCGAGACCACCGAGAAGGCGCGGTTCGCGGGCGCCCGGGCTCCGTGGAACCGGTCCCGCCCTCTCGAGGCGGTTCCGGCGGCGCGGTTCGGCTGGCTCCT
>JAEUQS010000513.1 GCA_016789625.1 Acidobacteriota bacterium
TCCCGAGGGCTTTCCCTCGCCTCCCGCGAAGGCGCCCGACCCCGAAGCGCCGCCCCGCGACCCGGAGAGGGACGTGACCCTGCTGTCGCTGCGGCTCCGCACGGCCGAGCTTCTCAGGCGCCAGGTGGCCGGCGTGACGGAAAGCGCCAAGGCCCGCGCGGGGGCGCTCCTCATCCCCTCGCTGTCCCCCATCGACCCGTCTCTCGCGGTGCCGGCGTCCACGTTCGGCCCACGCATCTCTCCCCTGACGAACCGAAACGAATTCTTTCCCGGCATCCTCCTCGCGGCTCCCGCGGGCACGAAGGTGATCGCCCCCGCCCGCGGGACCGTCGTCTTCCGGGGAAAGGTGCCTTCCCGCACGGGAGCCGCCTGGCGCCAGCTCGGCGAGGTCGTCGTGCTCGCGCACGGTGACGGCATGCGGACCGTCTTCGGAAACCTCGACAGGATCCTCGTGCGGCGCGGCCAGACGGTGAAGCGCGGCGAGCAGCTCGCGAGCGTGGGTCAGCCTCCCTGGCTTCCGTCTCCGCAGCTCCACTACGAGATCCGCCGCCTCACCGGGGGGAGCTTCCTCCCCGTCGATCCGAGACTCTTCATCCTGGATGCCGACTGGATCCGGGCCGAGGACCTGCGGGTCGCGCACCGCATCCCGCGCGACCTCGAGCTGCCCGAAGGGCTCAAGTGAGCTGGGGGCATCCGAGCCAATCGCTGTTTTCTTGGGGCCAGGCGGTTCGGCCGTCTTCACACGGCTTCTATAGACTGCCGCTACAACGGAGCGCCTCCCCACCATGATTCGCCATCACGAAAAACCCAGCCGCAAGCGGCGGAACCTCGAGCTCGTCGAGGAGGCCGTCATCGCCCCGCCCACCATTCCCCAGGTTCCCATCAGCACCGTCCACACGATGCCGCTCCTCAACCGGGAGCTCTCGTGGCTGGAGTTCAACGAACGGGTCATCGACGAATCGCTGGACGAACGCTGGCCGCTCCTCGAGCGCCTCAAGTTCCTGACGATCTCCGAGACGAACCTCGACGAGTTCTTCATGGTCCGCGTCTCGGGCCTCAGGGAGCAGCTCACCGCCGAGCTCGTGGAGCCCACCGACGACGGGCTCTCGCCGCAGGAGCAGCTGTCCCGGATCCGCGAAGCCGTCCAGAGGATGAAGGGCCGGCAGACCGCGTGCCTCATGACCGACCTGCTGCCGAAGCTTTCGCAGGCGGGCATCGCGATCCTGGCCTGGACCGACTTGAACGACGGCCAGAAGACCGCCGCCCAGAACTACTTCCGGCGCTACGTGCTGCCCGTGCTGACGCCGCTCGCCGTGGACCCCGGCCATCCGTTCCCGTTCCTCTCGAACCTCTCGCTGAACCTCGCGATCGAGGTCCACAACCCCGAGACCAACGAGACGAAGTTCGCCCGCGTGAAGATGCCCCCCGCCCTGCCGCGGCTCATCTCGGTTCGCGAGATCACCGAGGGCAAGAAGAAGATCCGTTCGGAGAAGGCGGAGTTCATCTTCCTCGAGGCGTTCGTGCAGGCCAACCTGCAGGAGCTCTTCCAGGGACTCGAGATCGTCTCCTCGCACCCCTTCCGGGTGACGCGCGACGCCGACATCGAGATCCAGGAAGACGAGGCCGGCGATCTCCTCGCGACGATCGAGCAGGAGGTCCGCCGCCGCCGCTTCGGCGCGGTCGTGCGCCTCGAGGTCGCCCCGAAGACGCCCAAGCGCATCCGAAAGCTCCTCGCAAGGCAGCTCGAGATCGGCGAGTCCGACCTCTACGAGGTGGACGGTCCGCTCGGCGCGGGCGACCTGATGTCGCTCGTGAAGCTGGACAGAAGGGATCTCAAAGACCCGCCGTTCACGCCCGCCGTGCCCGAGGTGCTCCACCAGCCCGACACGTCGATCTTCCGGGCCATCCGCGCGGGCGACATCCTGCTCCATCACCCGTACGACTCGTTCGCGCCCGTCTCCGAGATGATCGAGCGCGCCGCCGACGACGACAAGACGCTCGCGATCAAGATGACGCTTTACCGGACGAGCGCCGACTCGGCCCTCATTCCCGCGCTCATGCGGGCCGCCGAGAACGGCAAGCAGGTCGCGGTGCTCGTCGAGCTCAAGGCCCGTTTCGACGAAGAGAAGAACATCGTGTGGGCCAAGGCCCTCGAGCAGGCGGGCGTGCACGTCGTGTACGGCGTCGTCGGGCTCAAGACCCACGTGAAGATCGCGCTCGTCGTGCGCCGCGAGAAAGACGAGATCCGGCGCTACGTGCACATGGGCACCGGGAACTACAACCCGGCGACCGCGCGGCTCTACACCGACTTCGGGCTGCTCACCTGTCGCCCCGAGTTCGGCGAGGACGCGACCCAGCTCTTCAACGCGCTCACCGGCTTTGCCGGGAGGACCCGGTTCCAGCGCCTCGTGACGGCTCCGCGGGACCTCCATGCCCGGGTGCTCGAGTGGATTTCACGCGAAACGCGTCACGCCCGCGAGGGACGCCCCGCCGGGATCCGCGCCAAGCTCAACGCGCTCGTCGAGCCGCAGGTCATCGCGGCGCTGTACGAGGCCTCCCAGGCCGGCGTGCCGATCGAGCTCGTGGTGCGCGGAATCTGCTGCCTCACGCCGGGCATCCCGGGGCTCTCGGAGAACATCCGGGTGCGGAGCATCGTCGGACGCTTCCTCGAGCACAGCCGGGCGTTTCTCTTCGAGAACGGCGGCGAGCGCGAGGTGTGGTTCTCCTCGGCCGACTGGATGCAGCGGAACTTCTTCCGGCGCGTCGAGATCGCGTTCCCCGTGGTCGACCCGGAGATCGCACGGCACGTGGCCGAGGACATCTTCGAGGTCATGGTGCAGGACAACGTCCGCGCGCGGCTCCTGCGGCCCGACGGAAAATACGAGCGCGCGCAGCCCGGAGACGAGCCCGCGCGCGACTCCCAGTCCGCGTTTCTCGAGGATGCGCGGCGCAGGGTTCTCAGGGCCCTGGAGGCTCCGCGGAGCGTCGAGGAGAGCGACCTCCCCGCGCCCCGTAAATTCGGGGGATGACTCTCGCCCTCTACCTCTCGACCTCGAACCCGGGCGGCGGCGTGAGGATGGGCTCCTGCACCGTGAGCGCCGTCTCGGCGATGGGCACGAGCATCGTGTGGCTGTTGGCGCCGAACGCGACGTGCAGCTCGTAGAAACCGTGCGGGGAGACCGCGATGAGCGTGCCGGGGACCTTCTTCAGCTCCGCCAGCGGGCACGTGACGTAGACCTTCGCCGGAATGTCCATGGCTTTCGCCTCCCCTTCTCGTAACGACTGGTGGAATTCTAAGGCACGCTGCCCTCGTCGGCCGCGATCTCGCCATCCACGTCGTCGTCGCCGTCCGGCCCGCCCGTCTCGCCGCGGTACTCCTTGAGCTTGCGCTGCAACGTGCGGAGGCCGATGTCGAGGCGCTCGGCGGCCTTCTTGCGGTTTCCGCCCGAGGCCTGCAGGGCCGTGAGGATGGCTTCCTTCTCGATCTCGGCCATCGTCTTGCCCACCAGGCTGCCCGTGAACGACAGCGTAGGAGGGCCGATCGCCGCACCGCCTTCGAGCCGCTCCGGCGCCGCGTCCTCGGGAAACGTGGGCATCTCGGGCACGACGACGCCGGTCGCGCGCCGCAGGCCTTCGGGCAGATCGCGCACGTCGATGCGGCTCCCCTGCGCGAAGAGCACCGCGCTCTCCATGACGTTCTTGAGCTCGCGCACGTTGCCGGGCCAGTCGTACGCGGCGAGCACCGAGAGGGCGCCGGGCGTGACGCCCGTGACGGCGCGGTCGTGCTCGCGCGCGAAGACGTCGCGAAAGCGCTCGACGAGGAGGGGCAGGTCGTCCTTCCGGTCGCGGAGAGCGGGCAGCTCCACCGTGACGACGGAGAGCCGGTAGTAGAGATCCTGGCGGAAGCGGCCCGCCTCGATCTCCCTGGGGAGGTCGCGGTTCGTCGCGGCGACGAGACGGAAATCCACCTCGCGGCTCTCGTTGCCGCCGACGGGCGTGACGCGCCGCTCCTCGAGGACCCGCAGGAACTTCACCTGGAGATCCGGCGGCATCTCGGAAACCTCGTCGAGGAAGAGCGTTCCGCCGTGAGCCTGCTCGATGCGTCCCGTGCGCTTCACGAGGGCGCCGGTGAACGCGCCCCGCTCGTGCCCGAACAGCTCGGATTCGATGATCTCCTTGGGGATCGCGCCGCAGTTCAGCGCCACGAACGCCCGGGGCCGGCGCGGCGAGTTGTGGTGGAGCGCGTTCGCGACGAGCTCCTTGCCCGTGCCCGACTCGCCCACGACGAGCACCGTCGTGCGCGCGGGGGCCACGACGCGGAGCCGCTCGAAGAGCCGCTCCATGGGCTTCGAGACTCCGAGGATCGCTTCGAACCCGTAGCGCTTGTCGAGCCTCTCGCGGAGCGTCTTGATCTCGGCCGCCTGGCGCGCGCGGAAGAGCGCCGCGGCGGCGCGCAGGCGGAGGTCGTCCTTGGCGACGGGCTTGGCGACGTAGTCCACCGTGCCGAGCGAGCGGGCCGAGAGGATCGTCTCCACGTCGGCGTGCGCGGTCACGAGGAGCACCGAGACGTCGGGCCGCGCCGAGGCGAGGTCCTGAGCGAGCTCGAGGCCGCTCCGCCCCGGCATCCTGAGGTCGGTCACGACGAGCGCGATGGAGGCGTCCTCTCCGGCCCGCGTCAACGCCGAGGCGGCGTCGGGCAGCTCCTCGACCCTTCGCCCGTCCGTCTCGAGGGCGAGCGCCATGGCCTTGCGGCTCGCGGCATCGTCGTCGACGACGAGGATGAGCGGCTCGCGGGTCCCTTCGCGGACCCCTTCGCTACTCACCCGCGGCCTCCGCGAGGAGACGTTCGAAGTCGTCCTCCGTGAGCACCGTGACCCCGAGCGCTTTCGCCTTCTCGAGCTTGCTTCCCGCCTCTTCGCCGGCGATCACCGCCGTCGTCTTCTTCGACACGCTTCCGCTCACCTTTCCTCCGAGCGTCTCGATCGCCGCCGCCGCGGAGTCGCGCGTGAAGCGTCCGAGAGTCCCGGTGAGGACGTACGTCCTCCCGGCGAGGGGTCCCTCACCGGGCCGCGCACCCGCAGCCTCCGTCATACGGATCCCGGCGGCCCGGAGTTTGGCGAGGAGAGCGCGATTCGGCTCCGATGCGAACCACGACTGGATCTCCCGCGCCGTCTCGGGCCCGATCTCGGGAACGCTCTGGAGCTCGTCGAGGTTCGCGCCCTCGAGCGCCTCCAGGGAGAGGAACCGGCGAGCCAGGAGCCGGGCCGTCTTCTCGCCGACCTGCCGGATGCCCAGCGCGAAGAGGAGCCGCGCGAGGCCGGCGTCTTTCGAGCGCGCGATCTCGTCGAGCACCAGAGCCGCCGACTTGTCACCCCAGCGGGGCAGCGGCGCGAGCTGCGCGGCGTCGAGGTCGTAGAGCGACGCGACGTCGGTGAGAAGGCCCGCGCGGAGCAGCTGGTCGAGCCGCTCGTCCCCGAGCCCCTCGACGTCCATGGCCTTGCGGCCCACGAAGTGCGAGAACGCGCTGAGGACCTTCGCGGGGCACGCGGGGTTCGTACAGCGGAACGCCACGGCCCCCTCCTCGCGGCTCACGGGGCCGTCACAGGCCGGGCAGGTCACGGGCATCGTGAACGCCGGGGCGCCGTCCGGGCGCCTTTCGAGGAGGACCCGCGTGACCTTGGGAATGACGTCGCCCCCTTTCTCGACGGCCACGGTGTCGCCCACCCGCACGTCCTTCTTCGCGAGGTCCTCGTAGTTGTGGAGCGTGGCGCGGCGCACCGTGGAGCCCGCGAGCAGCACGGGCTCGAACTCCGCCACGGGCGTGAGCGTGCCCGTGCGGCCCACCTGCACCACGATGGCCGTGACCTTGGTGAGGGCCTCCTCGGGCGGGAACTTGTAGGCGAGCGCCCAGCGGGGCGCCTTGGCCGTCTGTCCGAGCCGCTTCTGGTCGGCCAGGGAGTCGACCTTGATCACGACGCCGTCCGTGTCGAAGTCGAGCGCGTGCCGCCGCGTCCGCCAGGTCTCGAGGAACGTCTCGATCGCGGCGGCGTCCTCCACGCGTTCGTGCTGCGCCGACACGGGGAAGCCGAGAGCCGCCAGCGCGCTCAGCCCCTCGGACTGCGTGCGCGGCTCGCCGTCGCCTTCCCACCGCGCCACCGAGTAGAGAAACGCCGAGAGCTTCCGGGCGGCCGTGATCCGCGAGTCGAGGAGGCGCAGCGAGCCGGCCGCCGCGTTGCGCGGATTCGCGAAGAGCGCCTCACCCGCCTCCTCGCGCGCGGCGTTGAGCGCCTGGAACACCGGCCGCGAGAGGTAGACCTCGCCGCGCACCTCGAGCCGGGAGGGAGCGTCCGCCAGACGGAGCGGCACGGAGCGGATGGTCCGCACGTTGGGCGTCACGTCCTCGCCCGTCGTGCCGTCGCCGCGCGCACGAGGAGTCCGTTCTCGTAGAGGAGGGAGACCGACAGGCCGTCGATCTTGAGCTCGCACGTGAACGCGGGCAGACGCCCGTCGAGCCGCTCCACGACCCGCGCGACCCAGGCCCGCAGCTCGCCCGGGTCGTAGGCGTTGTCGAGGGAGAGGAGCGGGAGCTCGTGGGAGACGCTGGGCAGGTCCGAGACCGGGGTTCCGCCCACGCGCTGCGTGGGCGAGTCGGGCGTGACGAGCTCCGGGTTCGCGGCCTCGAGCGCCTTCAGCTCGCGCACCAGCGCGTCGAACTCGGGATCGGTGAGCTCCGGCCGGCCCTCGACGTGGTACAGCCTTTCGTGGCGGCGGATCTCCGCGGCCAGCTCCGCGTGCCGGGCGGACCCCTCTTCGTTCTTCATTCGGGGGCGGATTGTAGGAGGGCCTCTGGCATCCTCGTTCCGTGCGCCGCGCCCTCCTCGCGATTCTCGGGATCCTCGTGGCTCCGGCCGCGGCCGGTGCGCGAGCCCCCGACGTCGCTTCGTACCGCATCGAGGCCACGGTGAAGGGCGACGGCGCCGTCGAGGGCCGGGAGACCCTGACGTTCACGAACCGCACGGACCGCACGTTCGAGACCCTGCCCCTGGGGCTCTTTCCGGACGGCACCGGCGGGATCTCGATCACGAGCGTCTCGCTTCCGGGCGGAGAGGACCTCCCCCGCTCGACCACCGAGGACCGGGCGCTCCTCTTCGTGAGGCTCCCGTCGGCGGTGCCGCCCGGAGGCACCCTGCAACTCGATATCGCGTTCACCGCGCGGCTTCCGAAGGACGCTGCCTTCGCCGGCACGGCGGGCGACTTCGTGCTCCTCGCCCGGTTCTTTCCTCAGCTCGCGGTCCCCCCGGCGAGCTTCGGCGACGTCGACGCGGTGCTCACCGTGCCGTCCGCGTGGAAGGGCAAGACGCTCGCGACGGGCCTCCTCGTGCGGACCGAGGACGCGAAGAACGGGCAGGTGAAGCTCACGTACCGAGCCGCCGACGTGAACGACTTCGCGCTCGCGGCGTGTCCCCGCTGCGAGGTGCATCGGGACCTCGTCGAGGAGAAGGGGCTCCCCGCCGTCACGGTGCGGCTCCTCCTCCAGCCCGATCACCGGGCGTTGCGGGCCCGGTATCTCGCCGCGGCGCGCACGGCGCTCGTCACCTTCGGGAGCCGCTACGCGCCGTATCCCCATGCCGAGGTGGGCCTCGTGGATCCTCCCTGGAACGGAGCGTTCCTCCGGGGCGCGGAGTTTCCGGGGCTCGTGGTGGGCGGGGGCTCCTGGCTCTCCCCGCGCGCGGTGCCTTCTCCGGAGGGCGTCACGATGCACGGCTTCGCGCGGCAGTGGTTCGGGCGGCTGGTCGCGGGCTCCGCGGACTCTCCCGGCGAGGGCCTCGCGGCCTACGCCGCGAACCGCCTCGTCGCGGAGCGGTTCGGAGAGACCCCGCTCCTCGTGAGGCCCTTCGGCGTCCCCGTGACGCTCGAAGGCATCCGCCTCCCCGACCGATCCGCATCGCAGGCGGCGCTTCTGTTCACGACCGCGGAGCGCACGTTCTCGCGGGAGGCCTGGGACGAGCTCCTGCGGGAGTACGTCGAGCGCTATGCCTTCCGGCACCCCACGAGGAGAGACTTCCTCGCTCACGTCGAGGTGCATCTCGGCGCGCGGGCGGCGGGCCTCCTGCGCGACGTGCTCGCCTCGCGGGGACGGGTCGACGCCGCGGTCACGCACCTCGCCGCGCGGCCCGCCCCTTCCGGACGCGGGTGGGACTCCGTGGCCGTCCTGGAACGGCCCGGCGAGACCGCCTGGCCCGTCGACGTCGCCCTCGTGTTCGAGGGCGGGCACGTCGTGGAACGCACGTGGGACGCCCCCGGCCGCTTCCTGCGATATCGGGTTACCGGCGGGCCCCGGCTCCTCTCCGTGCGGCTCGACCCGAAGCGCAAGGTGCTCCTCGACGAGGATCCCCGCAACGACGGACGCAGCCTCGCGCGCGATACCGCCCCCGCGCGCGCCCGCTCGCACGGACTCCGCTCGTTCGCGCAGCACGTGCTCGAATCGATGGCCCTCCTCGGGATCTCCGTGAAACGATGACCCGCACCTCGCTGCTCTACGCTCTCCTGCGCGGGTTCGTGGCCTCGGCGCGCACCTGGAAAGCGCTCCTCGTCGCGCTGTTCGTGAACGGGCTCATCGCGACCGTCGCCGTCGCGCCGCTCGCCGCCTCGCTCCACGAATCCCTCGACCGGCTGCCGGGCGCCGGCTCGGAATCCCCGGTTCTCCTCTTCCTCGCGTTCCAGCGCCACGACCCCGGCGTCTTCGGTCCCTGGGATCGCTGGCAGGACCTGCTCACGGGCGGCGAGGTCGACGGCTCGTTCTTCTCGATGCCGGGCGCCGCCGGATCGCTCCTCTGGGTGGGGCTCCTCTCGGTGCTGGTGAACGGCCTCCTCGCGGGGGGCTTCGCGGGACGGGTCTCGGGAACGCGCGACCGCTCGAGCCTCGCGGCGTTCGGCGCCGATTGCGGGAAGTTCGCCGCGACGTCTCTCGTCTTCACGTGCGTCTCCCTCGCCGGGCTCCTCGGGGCCTACGTGATCGCGTTCCAGCTGCCGGGCCGCCTTTACGACCCCGCGGCGCGGCAGTACGAATGGGAGCACGTGCTCCTGCTCCTCGCCCGGCTCGCCGCGTTCCTCGTGGTCGCCGGAATCGTGCGCCTCGTCGTCCTCTACGCCCGCGCGACGACCGGCCTCTCGCGAAAGGGAAACCCGTTCGTGTCGCTTTACTCCGCAGCGACGTTCGTCCTCTCCCGCCCCCTCGCGACGCTCACGCTCGACGTCCTGATCGGGCTCCTCGGGCTCGTCCCGCTGGGCGCCTGGCTGCTCTTCGCGCCGGAGTGGGACGGCCGCTCCCCCGCCGGGTTCGCGCTCTCCTTCGCCGTCCTCCAGGCCTCGGTGCTCCTCCGCATCTTCGTGAGGGTCGCGCACCTCGGCGCGGCGGCGACCTACCTGCGCGGCGCCACCGAGAAGGCCCGGCCCGCCCCCGACCTGATCGAGCCACCGGGCCCGTAGGTCACGGGTTACGCTCCCTTCGTGTCGAGCCCCATCGCGCTCCTTTCGAAGACTCCGGCCGCCTGGGCCGAGCGCTCCCTGGCGCACCTCCCCGCTTTCCTCGCCGACCACGCCGTGTGTGAGCTCCAGGCCTCGGTCTACGCGCTCTCGCTCGTGGGCATGTACCCGGGGAACGCCGTGCTCGTGGACCGCCTCTCGGCCCTCGCGGCCGAGGAGCTCCGGCACTTCCGCAAGGTGAGCAAGGAGGCCCGCCGCCACGGCGCCTCCCTGGCCACGAAGCGCCGGAACTTCTACGTGAAGGCCCTCCGCGACGCCTGCCGCATGCAGAAGGAGCCCGAGCGCGGGCTGGATCTCCTCCTCGTGGCCGCGCTCATCGAGGCCCGCAGCCACGAGCGGTTCGAGGTGCTCCTCGGGTTCCTCGAGGAGCCCCGCCTCGTGAAGCTCTACGAGGAGCTCGTGCGGGCCGAGGCGCGCCATGGCCCGGCCTACCTCGACCTCGCCCGGGAGCACGCCGGAGACGCGGCCACCCAGGCGCGCCTCGAGGAGCTCCTCATCGTCGAGGCCCGGGCGCTCGCGGGCGGACCCGGACGCGAGGTCACCGTTCACGCGAGCGTGTGAACGACCGGTCCTGACGCGCTGCGCACCGGTTCGCTAAACTGAGGGGATGAGCCTCCTCAAAGACTTTCTCCGCATCGACGCGGATCGGCGCGGCGCCCACGAGACGCTGCGCGCCGAGGCCGCGCATCGCAGGACCCGCATCGACGAGCTGGCCTCCGAGTCGCGCCGGAAACGCGACGAGATCGCGATGCTCGAGGAGGGCCTCCACCGGCTCACGGACGACGTGGCCCGCGTCGAGCAGGAGATCCTGGACCTCGACAAGAGGCGCGAGGAGCACGACGGCGAGGCGAAGAAGCGCAAGGCCGCCGCGGTGAGGAGCGCGTACACCGAGGGTTTCCGTGAGACGGCCCGCGTCGCTCAGGACTTCCGCGTGATGCGCACGGAGTTCCACCAGGAGAGGGAGCGCCTCCTCGCCCAGGCCGACACCGGCCGCATGATGGACAACTTCTTCCAGATCGAGACGTTCCTCAAGAGCGCCTCGCAGCCCATTCCCGATGCCGCGCGCAAGGCGCTCCAGAAGGAGCGCATGGACCTCGTCGCGCGCATCGGGCCCCTCGTCGCGCCGCCCCCCTCTCCCGACGCGATCCTGCGCGCGACGGTCACGTACAGCGGTCTCTCCGGGGGGGACGAGCCCCATGCCATCGTCGCGTTCGGGATGCCGGAGCCCGAGACGCCCTCGGGCCCGACGGACCTCGTCGCGACGCTCCTCTACGGCGCGTACGCGACGGCCGTGGAACGGCTGGGGCCGGCCGTGCCGCGTCCCAGCTTCGAATCGGGCATGGTGCTCTTCGACATGCCCACGAACGCGCGCGAGCCCGAAGAGGCCGCGCTCGAGCTCTTCCTCGCCGTGGAGGAAGGAATGAAGAAGGCCGCGAACGCGGTTTCGGTGCGCTGCGAGCTCACGGGAGTGTTCGTGGAGCCCGAGATCGCCCGCGACGTCTTCGGAGGCTGACATGTCGGTGAAGTGGATCGGCGACGTCGCTCAGGAGCTCGACATGGACGTCTACGACGCCATCGAGCTCCTCTCCCAGAACCAGAGCTACCCGATGAACGGGCTCCTCGACGAGGATCGGGTGCTGCTCCTGCGGCGGTATCTCGAGAACCGGAGCAGCGTGGAGGGCTCGGGACCGCGCACGGCGCCGATCATTCCGCCGGCTCAGCCGTCTCCGGCGCCGCCTCCGCCGCCCCACGGCGGCTCGGGCTCGCACCCGGCGGTCACGAACCTGGGAAGCATGGTGACCTCGCCGCTGCCTTCCGTGGCGTCGCCGTCCCCGGCACCGCCTCCACCGCTTCCCGTGCCGCCGCCGCTTCCGAGCGACGCCGAGCCGACGGCCCCCCGGCGGGCGGTGGGCGAGATCACGTCGGTCACCGCGCCCATCACGGACAAGCCGGCGCCTCCGCCGCCTCCTCTGCCCGTGCGCGATCGCTCGGAAGACCGCACGATGATCATGCCCACCATCGAAGACTAGGGTGTCCTGGGGGCACCATGGCCGGTGCCCCCAAACCCTGCGTCGCTCCGCCCGTGCCGGGCTACGCACCCCTCCGAGCCAATCGCTGAGTTTCCGGGGCATGTTGAAATCCGGGGCTGACGCCTTCCCCCCTCGCGCACCTCTCCCGGTTTCGCTGCATCTCCTGCGGAGCGACGCAGCCCATCGAGACGATCCTCACGGCGTGTCCCGCGTGCGGGTCGCTGCTCGACGTCGAACCCGATATCGCCGCGTTCGGGCGCACCGGCGCGGCCTGGCGCGATCTCTTCGACGCCCGGCGGAGCGCGCTCCCCACCGCGACGACCCCGGCCTACGGGAAGAGCGGCGTCTGGCGCTATCGGGAGCACGTCTTCCCCGCGCTGCCCGAGAGCGGCATCGTCTCGAAGCCGGAGGGCAACACGAACCTCTACCCCGGCGGCGGCCTCGGTGAGGAGGCCGGCCTCACGCGCCTTTTCGTCAAGCACGAGGGCGAGAACCCGACGCTCTCGTTCAAGGACCGCGGCATGACCGTGGGCGTCTCGTGGGCGAAGCATCTCGGCTGCACCGAGGTCGTCTGCGCGTCGACGGGCGATACCTCCGCGGCGCTCGCGGCCTACGCGGCCGAGGTTCCCGGGCTCCGCGGCGTCGTGCTCCTGCCCGACGCGAAGATCACGGGCGAGCAGCTCTCGCAGGCCCTCCACGCCGGCGCCCTCACGCTCGCCCTCGCCACCGATTTCGACGGCTGCATGCGCATCGTCGCCGAGCTGCCGTCGCGCCGGCCCGTGTACCTCCTCAACTCCAAGAACCCCGTCCGCATCGAAGGCCAGAAGTCGATCGGCTGGGAGGCCATCCACGATCTCGGCTGGGAGGTGCCCGATTGGTTCGTGGTGCCTGTGGGCAACGCCGGAAACGTCTCGGCCATCGGCAAGGGCCTCCGCGAGTGGCTCGCCGCGGGCGTGATCGAGAAGAAGCCGCGCATCGCAGGCATCCAGGCGGCCGCTGCCGATCCCTTCTTCCAGTCCTACGAGACGGGCTTCCGCGAGCGCGTCACGCGCGTGGCCAGCGAGACGGCGGCCTCGGCGATCCGCATCGGCGCCCCGGTGTCGCACCCGAAGGCCGTGCGCGAGATCCAGTTCTTCGACGGCGTGGTCGCCCGCGTCACGGAGGAGGAGCTCCTCGACGCCGGCGCTCTCGCCAACCGCAACGGCCTCGCGATCTGCCCCAATTCGGCGGTCGCGCTCGCCGGCGCGATGCAGCTCCGCCGCGAGGGCGTGATCCGCAAGGACGATCTCGTGGTCGTCGTCGCGACCGCGCACGCGCTGAAGTTCTCGGGCTCGGCGATCGCGTACCACGACAGCGGCAGGCCCTTCGCGAACCCGCCCCGCAGGGCCGGAGCGTCGGTGGACGAGGTCCTGGCCGCTCTGGCCGCTCCCGAGGCCTGAGCCTCCTCAGTCCGCGGGCGGCACGACGCCGGGCGCGGCCAGCACCGTGCGCCGGCCGCCCGGCGGGATCCACCACGCGTGGATCCGCGAGTACCGGTCGTCGTCCACGAAACGCACGACGAGCCGGTGGGGCTTGCCGTCGAACGCGAACGGCGCGCAGGCGGGATCGCCCGGAGTCCGCGCCGACACGAGCCCCTGCCCGTCCACGTGCAGCGTCGCGTGGCCGCGCGCGGCGAGACAGAAGGCACCCTCCCCCACCTCCGGCCTCGTAAAGAGTCCGCTCCACTCCACGGCGTAAGGCCTCTCGAACGGCACGGCGTGCACCCTGCGGTCGAGGAACGGCTCGACGCGCTCCACGGCCGGCGAACCTTCGAACCGCCCGGAAGCGAAGTACCGCGCGCGGAAGCCCCCGGGCGCCTCGCGCGGAGATGCGAGGTCCCGAGGTGAGAGGTCCGCGCGGTAGAGGAACGGCGGATCCCCCGGCTCCGCGGCGGGCGCGGAGTACGCGAAGAGGCGCGCGTTCGGGTACACGGCGAAGAGCCGCTCGCGTTCCGCACGCTCGCTGCCGTCGAGGTACACCTTCACGGGCCGATCACGCGGACCCGAGACCGGGAACGCTCCGGGATCGAGGAGATCCGCCTCGGCGAGGTCTCCCGCGAGGAACCGCGCGCTCTCCCCCGGCGCGACGAGCGGCGAGGTGACGAACCCCACGAGCCCTCGCGCCTCGCGCATCTCGCGGCCCACCGCGCTCTCGGCCGTCGAGAACTTCTCGAAGACCTCCGGAATCCTCACCTGCCTCGTGAAGTACGTGCGGACCTCGAGCGTCCCCGAGACGAGGAGGACGATCGCCGCGCACGAGCTCTGGAATCCCTTCGGGATCCCCGGCGGTCCGGTAGGACCGCTACGGGATCCCTTCGGGATCCCCGCGAGGGGAAGCCGCGCCGCGAGGGCGTCGAGCCCCAGCGCCGCGAGGAAAAGAGCGGGCGCGAGCGCGCCGATCGAGCGGAGGGCCTGCGGGGCCTCCCAGTCGGCGGTGAGGATTCCGGCGAGGAGGCCGGCGCCGAGGAGCACGACGGCCGGCACCACCCGCCGGCGCCCGCCGAGAACGAGCCCCGCGAGGAGGAGCGCTCCCGCGATCCTGCCGAGCATCGGCTCTCCCGGCACGTTGTGGCGGCCGTTCCAGTCGCCCTCGACGTGGAACATGCCGAGGTGGTACCGCACGTTCGAGACGAGCGCTTTGCCCAGATCCGGCTCCTGCCGCGCCTCGAGGAGCGAGACCTCGGACAGCCTGCCGAAGTAGGTCGCGGGCTCCCGCGCCGCGAAGACGAGCACGGGCGCGAGGACGAGGAGCGCCGTCCCTGCCGTCACGAGCACCGGTCTCCACGGGGGGAGGCGCTTTGCGGAGATCGCGCGGGCGGCGATGAGCGCGAAGAGGCCAAAGGCAATCAGACGGAACGCCGCGTAGCAGGAGAGACCGCCCCCGAGCGCGAGACCGGCCGCGACGGCCCAGCGCGCTCGGGGGGTCTCCTCGAGCCTCAGGAGCGCGTAGACGAGGGCCAGCGAGAAGAACGTCACGTCGACGCCCGTCATCGCGATGCGGCTGAAGTTGAGATGCCAGCGCGAGGTCGCGAGGAGCGCCGCGAAGAGGAGCCCGGCGCGGGGGCCCGCGAGCCGCCGTCCCACGAGCCAGGCGAGCGGGACGGCGAGCGTGCCGAAGAGAGCCGACACCGCACGGAGCCCGAAGACGTCGTTCGACAGGATCTTCAGCGAGAGCGCGTAGAGGCCCACGAGGAGCCCGCTCACGTGATGCGCGAAGAGCGGCAGACGCGAGGTCGCGAGCGCCTCGCGGGCCTGGAGGCCGATCACGGCCTCGTCGAACCAGAGCCCGTAGGGAATCGATTCGAGGTGCCGGAATCGCAGCGCTCCCGCGAGCACCGTCAGAGCGACCGCCAGGGCGACCTCGATGCGCCTCACCGGCCGCACCATACAAGCTACAGCAGCGGCTCGAAGCCCTGTGCCGTCTCCTTCACGAGGAGCAGGTGGAATCCGCGGCGCGCGCCGAGCCGCACGAAGCCCTCGTAGTGCGTGGCCGACTCGAGCGCCGAGAGCCAGGACGATCGCGTCTCGCCGTCCGCGGCCAGGGCCTGCCTGTAGACCTCCTCGGCCTCGGCGTCGAAGGAAGGCGCCACGAGGAGCGCGCCGCCGATGTCGCCCGTCTTGGTGCGGGCCGTCTTCGCCGCGATGGCCCGTGCGAGAAAGCCCCGCACCGCGTCCGCGTTGCCCACGGCGACGCGCTCTGCGAGGTGGAGCACCTTGCCGGCCGCGTCCTCGGTGACGAGATCGAAGCGGTCGGACTCGCGCGAGGCGGGCCGCGGCAGATCGTGATGGAGGCGCGCCTTCGCGACGAGCGGCACCCAGGTGCCGAGGTACTTCCAGGCCTCGAGCTTCCCTCGTTCGGCGAGCACGGCCGGCAGCTCGTCGAGGAGATACGAGAGGAGGCGCCGGCTGGGCGCGTGCTGCCAGGCCGTTTCCAGGATGCGCCGCGGCGCGCCGCCGGAGAGCGTGGGCGCGTGGAGCCCGGTCGCGTCGAGCTTGTGCTGGCCGGTGGGGGTCCGGCCCAGGCGCTTCGTGACCGTGCGGCCGAAGAGGGAGCTGCCGAGGGCGGCGGGCGCCGCCTCCCCCTCCCGCGCGACGGAGACCTCGAAGCCCGGGAGCAGCCGGCGGAAGGACTCGGCCACCGGGGCGAACGCCGGCTCCTCGACGGAGGCCTTCACCACGAGGTCGGACACCCACGACTCCCACGGCTGTCCGAGCGGAGCCTCGCTCCAGCCATCGGAAAAGAGCGTCAGCACGTTGGTGCCCTCGTCGAGGAGCACGTGGCCGATCGCCGCGGCGCCGAAGGACGCCGCGCTCACGGGCGCCGCGCCGTGTCGCAGCGTGAGGATTCCGGTGAACCTCTCGGCCGCGAGCTTCCTCGAAAGAGCCGGCAGGTTGACGAACGTGGAGTCGAGGTCCGCGTGCCGCACCGCGCGTGGAAGGAGCAGCGAAGCGAGGAGCGGTACGGCTCCGGGCGGCAGCCCGGACGGAGGCGTGAGCAGCACCGCGTCGGCCTCCGCGGGGAGCATCCCCATGGCCGCGTCCCCTTTCCGCCCCGTGGGGAAGTCCGCCGCCGCGAGGATCCAGCCGTCGTGGAGGAGAAGGAGCGTCCGCTCGCCCACGATCACCGCGCCCGAGAACGGCTCGGCATGGATCGGAAACTCCAGGAGGCGCGAGAGGAGCGCGGCGGCCGGGGTCTTTCCGAGAGCCCGAGCGGGCCACGCGGAGACGACCTCCCTCACCAGCATCTCGGGCTCGCGCGAGAGTCCGCGCCGCACCATCGTCGGCGCCAGGTCCTGTGGCGTCGCCGGAACCTGCGGTGGCGCCGCCACGGTCGCGGAAACGACCGGCAGGAGCACCTCGGTACGTTCGGCCTGGGCCTCGAACGAGAGAAACGGCCCGAGCGCCTCGGCGAAGACCCGGGCGTTCGGATAGCGTCCCTCGCGGGCCTTCGCGAGAGCCTTCAGGATCACGGCATCCAGGGCGGCGGGCAGCCCGGGCCGGAGGCGCGACGGCGGCTCGGGCTCGGTCTGAAGCACGCGGGTCACGAGCTCCGCGAACGTCTTGCCGAGGAACGGCTGCCGTCCCGTGAGCGAGAGGTACAGCAGGACCCCCACCGAGAAGAGATCCGCCCGGCCGTCGACCTCCTGCCCCAGGAGCTGCTCGGGAGAGGCGAAGAGCGGGGTCGCCAGGACGTCTCCCGCACGCGTCTTCACGAGGTCCGAGCCGGCCACGTGCGCGATGCCGAAGTCCGTCACCTTGAGCCGCCCTCCCGGGAGGAGGATGAGGTTCGCGGGCTTCACGTCGCGATGGACGACCCCGCTCCGGTGGGCCGCCGAAAGGGCTTCGAGGAGCTCCACGGCGATGCGCGCCGCTTCCGGGATCGAGAGCTGCCCCTCGCGCGCGAGCAGGTGCTCGAGCGTCTCGCCCTCGAGCCACTCCATCACGATGAAAGGCCGGCCCTCCGACTCGCC
>JAEUQS010000827.1 GCA_016789625.1 Acidobacteriota bacterium
GGAGACGTCCTGACGCTCGCCGGGCCGAAGGGGCTCGTGAAGCTGCCCGTCGCCGCCGTGTTCCGGGATTTCGGGAGCGACAAGGGCGCGCTCCTCGTGGACCGCAGGACGTTCATCGAGCACTGGGGCGACGACCGCGTCGACACGTACGACCTCTCGACGGCCGAGGGCGCCGACATCTCCGCGGTGCGCGACGAGATCCGCCGGCGCTTCTCGGGCCGCTACCCCGCGCTCGTCTCCACGCGCCGCGAGTTCGTGGCCGAGATCGGCCGCGCGATCGACGGCTTCTACGCGCTCGTGCGCATCACCGTTTTCCTCGCGCTCGCCGTGGCGTTTCTCGGCATCGTCACCGCGCTCCTCATCTCGGTGGCCGAGCGCACCCGCGAGATCGGCATCCTGAAGGCGCTGGGGGCTCTCGGCCCGCAGATCGCGCGGGGAGTCGTCGTGGAGGCGCTGGCGATCGCGGCCGTCTCGTATCTCGTGGCACTCCCCCTCGGACACCTCATGTCGCGCTTCATGGAGACCACGGTGGCCGAGCTCTTCGCGGGCTGGCACATGCCGCATGCGATGCCGTGGGCGCTCTACGGCGAGCTGCTGCTCCTCCTCCCGGCCGTCTCGCTTCTGGCATCCTTCTTCCCGGCGCGGGTGGCCGTGAGAACGAAGGTCACCGAGGCCATCGAGTACGAATGAGCACCGCCAGGACCGAGACTCCCGGAACCTCCCTGGCCGATCGAAAGGGTCCGGCGAAGGTCTTCGCGGTGAGCGTCCTCGTCACCGCGCTCCTCTATGTCGTCCCCTACGGACACACGATCGGCTGGCCGCTCGTCCTCGTCTCCACGCTCGCGCACGAGCTGGGGCACGGCCTCGCGGCCGCGGTGCTCGGCGGCAGCTTCGAGTCGCTCCGCATCCACGCCGACGCGAGCGGGGTCGCGCTGCATCGCGGCTCGTTCGGGCGCTTCGCCACGGCAGCCGTCGCGGGTGCCGGGCTGGTGGGCCCGGCGCTCGCGGCGTTCCTGCTCCTCGCCGTGGGGCGGAACGAGAAGCGGGCCCGCGGCGCGCTCGCGGCTCTCGGCGTGGGCCTTTTCGTCGTGACGGCGCTCCTCGTGCGCAACGTCTTCGGCTTCGCGTTCACGGCGCTCCTCGCGGCAGCCCTCCTCCTCGTGGCGCTGCGGGTTCCGCGGCTCGCGCAAACGGTCGTCGTACTGCTTGCCGTGCAGCTCGCGCTCTCGGTGTTCTCGCGGAGCGACTACCTCTTCACGCGGACGGCGCTGACGGCCTCGGGGGAGATGCCGTCCGACGTCGCGGTGATGGCGGGCGCGCTGTTCCTGCCGTTCTGGTTCTGGGGCGCGCTCTGCGGCCTGCTGTCTCTCGGTCTTCTCTTCCTGGGCGTCGCGATCTTCTTCCGAAGGTGATTCCGTGGGGGGTCTGGGGGGATCGAGAAACCCCCAGGATCAAAGTCGGCTCATTTCGGTGCCGGGGTGGGAGCCTGGGGGATCCACTTCTGCATCGTGAGCAGGATGTCGCGGCTCGGAGGAATGAAGAGGTTCGGCTTCTCCCGGTGCTCCTCGACGGTGCCCTTCGAGTAGAGGTACACGGTGAGAGCGTCCTTGGCCGGCCAGGCCACGAGCACGGCGGCCTCGTTGTCCGTGCCCGGACGCGAGCCGATGAGCGTGACGAGCGCTCCGTCCCGCTTCAGCGTCCCGGATTCGGAGTTCGCGAGAAAGGTCTCGTAGCGCGTCCCGAGGAGGTTCTGGAGCCGGACCTCGAGAGCCTTCTCGCGAAAGAGCCCCGAGTCCTTGGGACGCTTTCCCAGGTGCTTCTGGAAGTCCGGGAGGGGCGACACGTACACCGACGGGGCCGGCGTGCGCGGGGTCGCGTCGCCGGGCGCGGCGAAAAGCAGGAGCGCGAGCGGGAGAGCGAGCATGGAAAAGAGTGTATCCGCGAGAATCCGCGCATGAGAGTGCTGGCCGTTCTGCTCCTCGCCTCGACCGCTCTTCTCGCCGATGACGGGCGCCAGATCCTGAAAGACGCCGAAGCACGCCACCGTTCGAGGACCCAGGAGTACGAAGGCGTCCTCACCGTGACCTCGAAGGACGGCAAGGTGCGCCGGAAATCCTGGAAGAGCTACCGCGAAGGCTATGCCGGCGACGCGCGGCAGCTCATCCGGTTCACCGATCCGCCCGAGGTGCGCGGCGTCGGCTTTCTCTCTGTGGGGAAGAAGGGAAAGAGCCCCGACCAGTGGCTCTATCTGCCGTCGATGAAGCGGGAGCGGCGCATCGCGGCCCAGGATCGCGAGGCCTCGTTCGTGGGAACGGACTTCAGCTACGAAGACCTCGACGAGCTGGACGAGAGCGCGTTCGAGATCTCGGTCGAGCCGTCCGAGACCGAGGGCGGCCAGGACTGCCACGTCCTCGAGCTCCGGCCGAAGGAGCGTTCGCAGTACGAGAGGAAGCGCGTCTTCGTGAGGAAGAGCGACCTCTACGTGGCGCGCGTCGATTCCTACCGCAAAGGGCAGAAGGAGCCCTTCAAGCGATTCCTGGCGCTCGACATCGCGACGGTCGAGGGACACGTGGCGGCCCGGCGGCTCGAGATGCGCGACCTCGGCAAGGGCTCCACCACAGTGGTGCTCCTCGAGAAGCTGTCGTTCGACAAGGCCCAGCCGGCCGACCGGTTCACGCTCCAGAACCTGAACCGCGAGGGCGGCGACTGAAACATCTCGCGGCCGTCGCCCTCCTCCTCGCGGCGGGGCCCGCCTCGGCGCAGCGCCTCTCGGGCCACGCCGAGGGCCGCGTCGAGGCGTACTTCGCGAAGCAGAACGAGCGGGATCCCGCGGCGATCGGCTGGGGCCGCGTGCTCCTCACCGGCGAGGCGCCGCTCGGGCCGGCGAGGCTCTCCCTCACGCTACGGGCCGAGGAGGCGACCTCGAAGGACGTGGGGCGGCTGGAGTGGGATCCCGCCGATCGCGACCTCCGCCGGACGCCGCTCTCGATCCGCGAGGCGTGGGTCCGTGTGCCCCTCGCGTCGGGGCTCGACGTGACGCTGGGCCGGCAGACGCTCGGTTGGGGCAAGACCGACGGCTACTCGCCCGCCGACGGGTTCCTGCCGCGCGACCTCGGCAATCCCTCGGCCGACGAGAAGCTTCCCGTCTGGGGCATGCGCGCGCAGGGCACCGCGGGAGCTTTCCGTGCGGACGCGTTCTGGGCGGTCACGACCACCCCGTGGCGACTGCCGATCCTCGAGGGCCGCAACGCCCCGCTCCCGGTGCCGAGCGCGTTCCTCGTCGACGGCGCTCAGCGTCCTCCGCGGGACGGCTTCGGCGCCGTGCGGCTCCTCGCGAGCTTCGGCAACTGGGACGTGGGGCTCTGGGGCCGTGCGGGCGTGAGGCCGGCCCCGCTCCTCGTGTTCCGCCTCGACTCGGTCACGCCCGTTCCCGACGGCTTCGAGATCCCGGTGGACCGGCGGTTCGCGCGGGAACAGGGGCTCGGCGGCGAGGTCTCCCGCGTGGTGGGCGGCTTCGTCGTGCGCGCCGAGCTCGCGGCGCTCTTCTCGAAGGATCCGGAGCTGGGCGACGCGATCCTCTGGACGCTGGGTGCCGAGAGGGCCTTCGGAGACGGCACGCTGCTCGTCACGTTCGCGGCGAACGCGAGGCCCGTGCGGGTGCCGAAAGCTCTCCTTCTCGATCGGGCCTTCCTGCCCGGCCTCATCGCGGCCTGGACCCGCACGGAGGACTGGGGGAGCTGGCGCCTGGTGTGGACGCAGGCGCTCGAGCACGGGGACGGCCTGGCCCGCGCGGAGGCCGGCTGGAACCTGACCGACGTCTGGCGCCTGACGCCTGGCCTCGAGCTGCTCTACGGGTCGTCGAGCGGCCCCTTCGGCGCCCGCAAGAAGGGGAGCCGGGCCACGCTCGACGTCCGCCGGAGCTGGTGATCGGGGGGCTCTTCCCCGGTGGGGGGCCTGGGGGGGGCGAGAAACCCCCAGGAAAAGGAAAGCCCGGGACTTGCGTCCCGGGCTTTCGGAGGAGGGAGGGAGTCGGGTCCGGAGAGGCGGCCGGACCGTCCGTAGGAGCTTTTCCGAACCCGATCCCGCTCAGACCTTCTTCACGGGGGCGGACTCGTTGGACTTGGCAGACTTGTGCTTGGCGCCCTTCGCTTCCTTCTCGGCCGCGCACTTCTTCTCGCACTCGGCCCGATCCTTCGGGTCGCACTTCGCCATCTCTTCGGGGGAGCAGCACTTCGAGCTGGCCTTCTCGCCCGAGCAGCGGGTGGAGGAGGACTCACCGCTCCAGCCGAGGAGGGCGGGGGAGGCGACGAGGAGGATGGCGAGGGTCGCGAAACGGATACGGTTCATGTTCTTCTCTCTGTTCTACGGAGGCCGGACGCTTTGCGTTCATCGGCGCCGCGTTTTTTCGGTTGAGGCGATTTGCGGTGAGGGTCGGGACCGCAGGTGCGAAGGGCGGAACGCCCGGAGCCACAGCAGGTCCGGCGAAAGGGGCGTTGGAGGGGCCCTTCGCCGTCCGTCTCAATTCCGGAACGTGGCGAGAAGCAAATTCAATGGAGGTGCGTGCGATCGGCTCTCGAGGCGGACGAGAGCGGCTTCGAGGCGCTCGGCGCGGGCCTTGACCGGGCGGTCGGCCTCGGTCTGGGTGACGGTGCGTTCGGCCAGCAGCCGGGTTTCGACGATCGGCGCGAGCCTCTGGCTGCAGGTGCTGCAGCTCGACCGGGGCGTCTCCGGAGCCGGCCGCGAGTCCGGGCACTTCTGGCAGGCCGGAGGGGCGGTCGTCCGCGCGCACATGGGCGTGACATTGGTTACCTCCGCAGGTGCGCAGACCGAAGCGGACAGCACCGCGGGCATCAGGGCCGGGCAGGACAGGAAGATCACGACGAGCGGCAGGCTTCCCAGGACGCGCAGGCGTCTCGACCAGGAGCCTCGAAGGGAGCGCCGGTTCGGCATGTGATCGATTCCCTATGGAAGAAACGGGCCAG
>JAEUQS010000032.1 GCA_016789625.1 Acidobacteriota bacterium
CGCCATGGCCGACCTCGAGGATCTCGGGATGCTGACGCATCCCCACATCTCGGCCGGTCGCGTCCCCACCGACAGGGGGTACCGCGTCTTCGTGGGCGACCTCATGACCCGCACCGAGCCGACCTCCAAGGAGAAGCAGGACATCCTCGACGGACTCGATTCGGAGCCCTTTGCCCTGGACCGCTTCCTCATGGCCACGTCGCGCATTCTCTCGCGCCTCACGGGCGAGGTGGGGCTCGTGGTCGCGCCCGACCCGGCGCACTTCGTCCTCTCGGCCGTGCACTTCGCCCGCGTGGCCGAACGCAAGCTCCTCGTGGTGCAGGTGGCCGACACCGGCCTCGTCGAGAGCCGGCTCGTCGAGACCCGCGAGGACTTCACGACGCGCGAGCTCGAGGAAGCGGGCCGGCGGCTCACCGTCGATTTCGCGGGCCGTTCGCTGTGGGAGATCAGGCGGATCCTGGTGATCGCGCTCGCCGAGGAGAAGGCCCGCTTCGACGCCGAGGTCGGCAAGACGCTGGCCCTCGGCGCGATCGCGTTCGACGGCTCGGCCGACGCGGAGACGCGCGTGTTCGTCGAGGGCACCGACACCATCCTCGACAAACCGGAGTTCCGCACCGATGTGGAGGCTCTCCGGCGCATGTTCCGCGCTCTGGACGAGAAAGTGCGGCTCGTGAACCTGGTGAACGACTGTCTCAGCTCGGAGCCCGCCGGGGCCTCGGTCGTGATCGGCTCGGAGAGCCCGTTCACCGAGGAGGCCGGCGGAGCGGTGGTTTCGGCGCCCTATCGGCGCGGCGAACGGGTCGTGGGCGCCCTCGGCGTCTTCGGCCCGCGGCGCATGGAGTACACGAGGATCCTGCCGCTCGTGGAGGAGCTCGCGCGCTACGTGACGCGACGGATGACGGAGGGGACCATATGACGACGGGCAAGCGGCCCGGGGGTTCGGCAGAAGACGAGATCGTGAACCTGGACGACGGCGGAACCGACGACGTCGCCCGCGCGATCGCCGAGGCCGAGCGCGCCGTGGCGGCCGTGGAGAGGAAGCACCGGGCGAAGTCGGGCCAGCACGAGGCTCCGACGCACGCGGTGGCCGGGGTGACCGCGGCAACGCCGGTCTCGGTGGACGACGACGATTCCATCGTCATCGACGCCGACGAGATGGACGCGCCCGTCAACGCCGATCCCCGCGAGGAACGGCTCCGCCAGCTCCACGAGCAGCTCGCGAACGAGAAGGAACGCGCGTTGAGGGCCGAAGAGGAGTCGGGGCGGCTCCGCGAGACCCTGCTCCGCAAGTCGGCCGACTTCGAGAACCTCAAGCGGCGCACGGAGCGCGAGAAGACCGACTTCTTCAAGTTCGCGCTCTCCGAGGCGTTCCGGGATCTGCTGCCGGCGCTCGACAACTTCGAGCGCGCCTTGCTGCACGCACCCGTGACGGGGGAGAAAGACGAATTCCGCACCGGAATCGAGATGATCTCCAGGCAGATGGCCGACATCCTCAAGAAGTACGGACTCGTCGAGGTGGCCGCACAGGGCGAGCATTTCGATCCCAACGTCCACGAAGCGGTCATGCTCGAGGCGGCGCCGGACTCGGCGCCTGGTACCGTCCTCGAGGTTTTCCAAAAAGGCTACACACTCAACGATCGGTTGCTGCGCCCCGCACTCGTGAAGGTGTCGTCGGCGCCCGCCCCGCCCAAAGAGGGCGAGGGCGCGGCCGGGAGGTAACGCGTGGGGAAGATTCTCGGCATCGACCTGGGCACGACCAACTCGTGCGCAGCCGTCATCGAGGTGGGCTCGCCGCAGGTGATTCCCAACCGCGAGGGCGCCCGCACGACGCCCTCGATCGTGGGCTTCACCGAGGACGGCGAGCGGCTCGTGGGACAGATCGCGAAACGCCAGGCGATCACGAACCCGACTCAGACGATCTACGCGGTCAAGCGGCTCATCGGCCGCAAGTGGAGCGATGCGGAGGTGCGGGGCGCCAAGGACCACCTTTCGTATCCCATCGTCTCGGCGACGAACGGCGACGTGAAGATCCGCGTGCGCGAGCGCGATTACGCCGCCGAGGAGATCTCGGCGTTCGTGCTCCGCGAGATCAAGGAGTTCGCCGAGGAGGCGATGGGCGAGGAGATCCGCGAGGCCATCATCACGGTCCCCGCGTACTTCGACGACTCCCAGCGCCAGGCCACGCGCGACGCGGGCAAGATCGCCGGTCTCGACGTCCTGCGCATCATCAACGAACCCACGGCGGCCTCGCTCGCGTACGGCCTCGAGAAGAAGAAGAACGAGACGATCGCCGTCTACGACCTCGGGGGCGGAACGTTCGATATCTCGATCCTGCGCATCGAGAACGGCATGTTCGAGGTGCTCTCGACCTCGGGCGATACGTTCCTCGGCGGCGAGGACTTCGACCGCGCGATCATGGACTGGCTCCTGGCCGACTTCCTGAAGGCCACGGGCATCGACCTTCGTCAGGACCGGCTCGCGCTCCAGCGCCTCAAGGAAGCCGCCGAGAAGGCGAAGTGCGAGCTCTCGAGCGCGTCCGAGACGACGATCGCGCTGCCGTTCATCGCGTCGGACGCCTCGGGCCCCAAGCACATCAACAAGCTC
>JAEUQS010000047.1 GCA_016789625.1 Acidobacteriota bacterium
GGCCGCGAGCTCCTGGACGGTGATGGTGCCGGCCGCGGGCAGCTCCTCGGCCTGCGGTCCCCCCGGACCGCCAGGCACGCCGCAGAACGCGTCGTAGTCGACGAGCGCGTGGATCGTCGCGTTCTCTCCGCAGAGGGGGCAGGCCGGATCGCGGCGCAGCTTCAGCTCGCGGAACGAGAGATCGAGCGCGTCGTAGAGGAGGAGCCGTCCCGTGAGCGTGCGGCCCGCGCCGAGGAGGATCTTGATGGCCTCGGTGGCCTGCAGGCTGCCGATCACCGCGGGGAGAACGCCGAGCACGCCGCCCTCGGCACAGCTCGGGACGAGGCCGGCGGGCGGAGGCGAGGGGTAGAGACAGCGGTAGCACGGCCCCTTGCCCGGCCAGAACACGCTGGCCTGGCCCTCGAACTTGAAGATCGAGCCGTAGACGTTGGGCTTCCCGAGGAGGAAGCAGGCGTCGTTCGTGAGGTAGCGCGTCGCGAAGTTGTCGGTGCCGTCGACGACGATGTCGAAGCCCTCGAAGATGCGGAGAGCGTTCTCCGCCGTGAGGCGCTCCTCGAACGTGACGATCTCGATGTATGGGTTCAGCGCCTGGAGCCGGTCGCGGGCGCTGTCGAGCTTGGGGCGGCCCACCCAGCGCGTGTCGTGGAGGATCTGCCGCTGCAGGTTCGATTCGTCCACGACGTCGAAGTCCACGAGGCCGATCTTTCCGACTCCGGCGGCCGCGAGGTAGAGCGCGGCGGGCGAGCCGAGCCCGCCCGCGCCCACGAGGAGGACGCGACCGGCCTTGAGGCGCTTCTGGCCTTCGATGTTCACCTCGGAGAGAAGGAGGTGGCGCGAGTAGCGGCTGACCTCCTCCTTCGTCAGCGTGGCTCCGCCCGCGATCGCGGGCACGATCGACAGCTCGTCGCCGTCGGCGAGCGGCGTCTTCAGGCCGTCGAGGAAGCGGATGTCCTCGCCGTTGACGTACAGGTTCACGAAGCTCCTCACGCGGACGCCGTCCTCCTCGACGAGCTGCGCGCGGAGCGCCGGGTAGCTTCCGAAGAGCGCCGCCAGCGCGCCGGAAACCTCGGACGCTTCGGCGACGTCCACCTGGGAGCGCTCGCCGGTGTGGCGCCGGAGCGGTGTGGGAATGCGGATCTCGATGGGCATTGGTCTTCTCCTTCTGTTGCGGCGTTTCAGACCAGGGCGTTGGACGACAGGCGCGTCACGAGCGAAAGCGAACCCGACTCCTGGATCTCGAGCGCGGTGAACGGCTCCTCGGGACCGAGGATCTCGAAGGCGCCGATCTCGGCGGATTCACCACTGCGCACTGAGACGATCACCGTGAGGAGGCCCTCCCAGGCGTACGCGCGGTCGGTGCCCGAGGGGCGCGCCGGGTGGTCCGGATGGCTGTGCCAGAAACCGAGGAGGCGCGCGCCGAGCCGGTCCGCCTCGCGTTCGACCGCGAGGTAGTCGCGCGGGGCGACGGCGAAGCGCACGCGCGGCGTCCCGGCTTCGCTGTTGGGAATCGGCAGAGTGAGG
>JAEUQS010000048.1 GCA_016789625.1 Acidobacteriota bacterium
GAACGGAAGCGCGATGAACATGCCGAGGAGGGAGCCCGCGTAGCCCGCCGCGACGCCGTAGCCCGAGACGCGGCCCTGGGTGGACTCGTCGGTCACGTCGGGGAGGAGCGCGTTGTAGAACACGTAGGCCGACTGGAACGCGATGTTGGCGACCGCGAAGAACACGAGCGTTTGCGTGACGGGCCCCGGAATCGCGATGAGCGCCGTGGTGGCCGCGCCGAGGAGCACGCAGGGCACGAGGAACGGGCGCTTCCCCTTCTCGTCGGCCAGGCGGCCCAGGAAGGGCGCGAGGAGCGCCACCACGAGCATCGAGAGGCTGAACGCCACCGAGAACTTCTCGTTGCCTCGCGGCACCCGGCTCGCGATGTCGAGCGGCAGGTGGAGCGACAGGATGTTCATCGCGAAGCTCGTCGCGCCGAGCTCGTAGATCGACCACGCGAGGACCGTTCCGCCTCCGGCCGCGACGCGCCGGCCGCCCCGCGCTACGACGAGCGCCATCTCACACCCTCCACCGCGCGACCGCCCCCGAGCCCGGGCGCGGCCTCCACGCGAACGCGAACGAAACTCCGGCCACGAATCCGCCCACGTGGGCCCACCAGGCGACGCCTCCGGCGCCCTGAGCGCTCGAGAAGAGCGCGGCCGAGCCGCTCAGGAACTGCAAGCCGAACCAGAAGACGAGGTACAGGAAAGCGGGCACCTCGACGAGGGGGAAGAAGATGAAGAGCGGCACCAGCGTGAGCACGCGGCCGTGCGGAAAGAACACGAGGTACGCGCCGAGAACCCCCGCGATGGCGCCCGACGCTCCCACATGCGGGACGACCGAGCCGGGGTCGAAGAGCGTCTGCAACGCGGTGGCGGCGAGCCCGCAGGTCAAGTACACGACCACGAAGCGCCCGTGGCCGAAGGCCTCCTCGACGTTGTCTCCGAAGATCCACAGGTAGAGCATGTTTCCTGCGAGGTGCATCAGGCCGCCGTGCAGGAACATCGACGTGAAGAGCGTGAGGACCTCTGTGCCGGGCGTGGAGCCGAACGGCGCGGCGTCGAAGAAGCGCGCCGGCACGAACGCGAAGTGCTCCGTGAACCGCACGTCGGAGACCGCCTGGACGACGAAGGCCGCGATGTTGGCGGCCAGGAACAGGTGCGTGAAGAACGGTGTCGTCCGCGTCGGGATCGTGTCGCGCAGCGGAATCACTGGGCCGGGATGATACGGGCGAGTCCCCCCAAACGACGACGCCCCGGCGGTTGCCGGGGCGTGCGTGAGGGCATCCGGTCCGAAGACCGGAGCGGGCCTACTTCTTCTTCTTGTTCAGAAGGTCCTTGAGGTCCTTACCCGCCTTGAACTTCGCGACCTTCGAGGCCGCGATCTTGATCTTGGCCTTCGTCTGCGGATTGATGCCCGTGCGGGCCTTCCGATCCGAGACACTGAAGACGCCGAGCCCGGGAATCGCAACGCGCTCGCCCTTCTTCAGATTGGCCTGGATGAAATCGATGACTGCTTCGAGTGCCGCGCCCGCATCCTTCTTGGCAACCCCGGCATCGTTAGCAATCGCGTCTACAAGTTCCGCCTTACCCGCCATGTTGACGAACCTCCTCAGTAGTTTCTATCAATTGTCTCGGTTTGGATCACCGTGCGAATCGCCGTTGAATCTAGGCTCGCGTTTCCCGCTTGTCAACGCCCAATGTCGCTTCAGCCCTTTGCCGACGCGGGTTGACGCCGTTTTCGAAGTGTGATGAGAGAAAAGCCGTCGTTCGTTTCACCAGGCGGAACCCGCACGAGACCGGACGCGCGCGCGAACGGTGCGAGAGACGTCACGCCCGCGTCGACGCGTTCGACGCCGCCTTTCTCACCGAGCTCGTCGAGCACCGCATCCACCACTCCCTCGTTCTCCTCGGGCTCCAGAGAGCACGTCACGTAGACGAGCGTCCCGCCCGCAGCGAGAAGCGACAGCGCGGCGGTGAGGAGACGCCGCTGAACGACGGCAAAGCCCTCGAGATCCGTCTCCTTCAAACGCATCCGGATCTCCGGGTTCTTGCGGAGCGTGCCGGTTCCCGAGCACGGCGCATCGAGGAGGATCGCCTCGAACGCGGTCTTCCGCAGCGGCGGCGCGCCCGCGTCGGCCACGACGACGAGCACGCTCTTCGACCTTTCCCCGCGCGCCAGAGACTTCGCGAGCCGCGACGCGCGGGCCGGCTGCCTCTCGAGCGCGATCACCCGGCCGGCCCGCCCGAGCGCGAGCAGCGTACGCGTCTTGCCGCCCGGGGCCGCACAGAGATCGAGGGCCAGAGCCGACGGTGGCAGGGCCTCCGCCATGGCCTGCGCGGCGGAGTCGATCACCGGCAGGCGCGACGACTGCACCAGCGGGTGGCGCGCGGCGTCGCCCTCAACCACCGTCGCGGCCAGCTTCGCGAGCGGGTGCCGCCGCACGACGACGCCGTCGGCCGCGAGCGCGGCCGTGATCTCCTCGGGAGTTCCCGCTGCCGGATCGAGCAGGAGGTCGATCGGCGTGTCGTCATCGTTGGATTCGAGCGCGCCGCGGGTCGCCTCCTCGCCGAGATCGCGCAGCCATCTCTCGACGAGCCAGGCCGGATGTCCGTACAGAAGCCCGAGCCTCGTCGCCAGCGGGGTGTCGCGGGGAACGTGGACCGCTCCCGGCGCCTTCTCCTTCGCGGCCACGCTGCGCAGGATGGCGTTCACGAGCGGAGCGGCGCGCGGAGCGATCGCCTTGACCGCCTCCACCGTTTCCCCCACGGCCGCGTGCACGGGGATGCGGTCGAAGAGGAGGAGCTGGGCGGCGCCGAGCCGCAGGGCCGCCCGGACGGGCGGGTCGAGCGCTCCCATCTGACGCGTCATGTGCCGCGCGAGCACGTGGTCGAGCCGCAGCGCGGCGCGCAGGGTCTTCTTCACGAGCGCGCGCAGGAGATCCCGGTCGCGCGGATCGAACCGGTCGCCCTTGTCGTCGAGGAGCTTGGCGGCATGAGCGCCGTCGCGCTCCACCCGCACGAGGATGCCGATCGCCGAGCGCCGCACGTCGCGCGTCGTGGGTGGCGGCGACTGTTGCGGAGGCTGTGCCGTCTTCATGTCCAGACCTCTCCCTCGGCGACGCGCTCGCCGCGCGCGAACTCGGCGGCCGCGAGCGCGCGCTTCCCTTCCGACTGCAGCGCCGAGACGGCCACGGCGCCCGCGTCACAGGCGATCACGATTCTCTCCCCCGCCTCCAGCACGGTTCCCGGTGAACCCGCCCGCGCGACGAGCGCGAGATCCATCAGCTTCACGCGATGCCCGGCGCGGAACGTGAAGAGGCCGGGCCAGGGGTCGTAGGCGCGCGCCTTCCGTACGAGGAGCTCCGCGGGCTCGCGGAACGTCGCGTGCCCGTCCTCGCGCCGGATCTTCGGGCAGAGCGTCGCTCCCTCGGGCGGCTGGGGTACGGGCTCGAGCGAGCCGCTCTCGATGCCCGGCAGCGTTCTCACGAGAAGCGCCGCGCCCATCGCCGCGAGCCTCGCCGACAGAGCGCCCGCCGTCTCGCGCTCCCCGATGAGGGTCGCCTCGGTCGCGTAGACGCCGCCGGTGTCCATGCCCGCGTCCATCCGCATGATCGAGACGCCGGTCTCGGAATCCCCCGCGAGGAGCGCGGCCTGGACGGGCGAGGCTCCCCGGAAGCGCGGCAGGAGCGATCCGTGCACGTTGATGCAGCCCAGTCGCGGCAGCTCGAGAACGCGCGGCTTGAGGATCTTTCCGTAGGCCACGACGACGAACGCATCGGCCTGCTTCGCCTCGAGCCACGCGAAGGCTTCGTCCGTCGAGAGGGTCGCGGGCTGGAAGGTCTCGAGGCCGAGCTCCCGCGCGACGGGGATCACCGCGGGCTCCTGCAGCTTCTTTCCGCGGCCCGCGGGCTTCGCGGGCTGCGACACGACGCCCGCGAGCTCGTGGCCCGCGTCGAAGAGCGCCCGGAGGGAGGGAACGGCGAAGTCGGGGGATCCGAAGAAGACGATGCGCACGCAACCGGGAGTCTACGGACTCAGGTCATTCGCGACTCCCGAGTCGAGGCTCCTTCTCCCGTGGGGGGCCTGGGGGGATCGAGAAACCCCCAGGGTCAAAATTCAGATCTGCCGGGCGTCGACTTCCTGGAAATAGCCGGGGTCGACGAGCACGTCGCGGCTCTTGGAGCCGCCGACGGCGGGCCCCACGATGCCGTCCCGCTCGAGCATGTCCATGAGCTTGCCGGCGCGGGAGAAGCCGATCTCGAGCCGCCGCTGGAGGAACGAGATCGAGGCCATGCGCTCGCGCACCACGAGGCGCGCGGCCGTGTCGAACATGGGGTCCGCGTCGTCGGACGACGACTTGTTGCCGGCCGCCGCGGCGGCCGCGGCCTCGGCCTCGCGATCGGCGATGACGCTCGTGTCGTAGATCGGCTTCCCCTGCTTCTTGAGGAACTTGCAGATCTCCTTCGTCTCGTCGCCGCCGATGTAGCCGGCATGGACGCGCATCAGCGTCGACGTGCCGGGCGCGAGGAACAGCATGTCGCCCTGGCCGAGGAGAGCCTCCGCGCCCATCGAATCGAGGATGGTGCGCGAGTCGATCTTGGTGCGCGTCGTGAACGCGATGCGGCACGGCAGGTTCGCCTTGATGGTGCCCGTGATGACGTCCACCGACGGACGCTGCGTCGCGAGGATGAGGTGGATGCCCACGGCGCGCGCCTTCTGCGCGAGCCGCGCGACCGACTCCTCGATCTCGCGCGGGGCCGTCATCATGAGGTCCGCGAGCTCGTCGATGACGATCACGATGTAGGGCATCGGCGGGATCACGGCGTCCTCGCCCTCGCCGCCGCCCACGGCCTTCACGACCTTCTCGAACGTGGATCCCAGCTTCTCCTTCACCTCGGCGACGGCGTCGGGATCCTTGATGGCCGCGTTGTACTGCTCGATGTTGCGCACGCCCGGCCAGCCCGAGAGGAGCTTGTAGCGGCCCTCCATCTCGTCCACGGCCCACTTCAGCGCGTTCGCGGCCTTCTTGGGCTCGGTGATGACGGGCACGAGGAGGTGCGGGATGTCCTCGTAGTCCTTCATGTCGTTCATCTTGGGATCCACGAAGATGAACTTCACTTCGTCCGGACGGGCCTTGTAGAGGATCGACGTGATCATGCCGCCCACACCCACGCTCTTGCCCGCGCCCGTCTGGCCGGCCACGAGAAGGTGCGGCATGCGCGCGAGGTCGGCCACGATGGGCTCGCCGTGGACGTCGATGCCGAGGCAGAGCGTGAGGAGCGACGGTGTCTTCTGGAACTTCTCGGTCTCGATCACGTCGCGGAGCGCGATGAGGTCGCGGTTCTTGTTGGGCACCTCGATGCCCACAGCCGCGCGGCCGGGAATGCGCTCGATGCGCACCTTCTCGGCAGCCAGCGCGAGGGCCAGATCGTTCTCGAGGCTCGCGATGCGCGCGACCTTCACGCCCGCGGACGGCTTGAACTCGTACACGGTGACGACGGGACCCGGGGTGTACGCGTCGACGATGCCTTCGACGCCGAACTCGAGGCACTTCGACGTGATGAGCTCCATGGTGGCGCGGAACTCTTCCCTGTCCTTCTCGCGGTCCCGCTTGGGCGCGGGACGCAGGAGCCGCACCGGCGGGAACACCCAGCCGCCCGCGTCGCGCGGGAGCGGGAACGGCAGCACCTTCTGCTCTGGCTCTTCCTTCTTCGTGAGAAGCGCCGGCCGCGCGACCTGGATCGGGCGCGGCTCTTCGACGGGAGCTCGCGGCACCGGGGCCGAGGCGGCTCCGATCGACGGGGCCAGCGGCGTTTGCGACGCGCCACCGTGCGCTTGCGCACCACCGTGCGCTTGCGCACCACCGTGCGCTTGCGCACCGCCGTGCGCTTGCGCTTCGGCGCCCGAAGAGAGGTCGATCTCGGCCAGCGACAGGCCTGGTTTCGAATCGACCGCGGGCGCGCCGAGCGGCATCGCGGACACCGAAAGCGGCCGGGACTCCGGCGCCTTCGACGGCACGGCGAGCGCCGGGGCGGGCTGCGCCGCCTGCGCCGCGGCCCGCGGAGAGACGCTCATCGGCACGACGGGCGCGGGAGACGTCGCCCGCGTCTTCTGGATCGAGAACCCTCCGCGGCCCGTCTTCTCCTTGACGCGGAGCGCCGAGACGGACGGGATGTAGAACACCTCGGCCTCGGGCCCGGCTTCCTCGGCGTCCTCCGGCTCCCGCTCGCGTCTCTCGGCGTCTTCACGGGCCCTTTCGAGGTGCTTCTTCACGACGTCGCGGCGGAGCTCCTCTTTGAGCGCGACCTCGGCCTTGCGGGCCCGCTCGAGGCTGCGGACCTGCCACCAGGCCGAGAGCTTCGTGAGAAAGAGCTTCGTGGCGTCGCCCAGGGAAAGCGAGGTCGCGAGCAATCCGGCGATGAGCAACGTGGCGAGCAGCACGAGAGTGGCGCCGGGGAGGTTCAGCGCCGAGACGAGCGCCGCGGCGATGCGGTCGCCCACGAAGCCGCCTCCCGAAAGGCCGCCTCCCAGGAACGCCGGCCGGCCGAAGGCGAGGTCCGAGAGGGGCGCGAGGGAGAGCATCAGAAGCGCGATCCCGAGGCCCTTCGTCGCCCAGGCCGTGATGGGCTTTCCCACGAAGCGACGGGCGCCGGAGGCCAGGAGGACGAGCGGGAGGAGGCCCGAGGCGAAGCCGAAGAACTGGATCGCGCCGTCGGCGAAGCTGGCGCCCACGCGACCGGCCCAATTGCCGGGCCGCGCCGAAGGATCGCCGACCGCAGAGAAGAGCGAGGGATCGTTCGGGTCGTACGTGAGGAGGGCCGCGAGGAGCAGCAGCCCCGAGACCATCACGAGGATTCCCAGGAACTCGTCGCGGCGCTTCACGAGAGCCGAGACGGGCTCCTTGGGGCGGCTGGCGGACGGAGAGGCTTGTGCCATCGGGTCCTTGCTCAAGCGGGCGGGAAGGCCACGAGCAGAAGCCCGAGCACCCCGCAGTAGATCGAGAAGATGGAGAGCTTCATCGCGATGATCACCTTCTGGATCACCGCGACGGCGAAGTAGCCGACGACCGCGGAAACCGAGATCCCGACGACATAGACGACGAGGTGGTCTCCCATCGAGAACGCCGAGGGGTCGTGCTTGAGCGCCGAGAGGCTCTCGACTCCGGCGGCCGCCAGGATCGTGGGAATCGAGAGAAGGAACGAGAACTCCGCGGCCGCTCGGCGCGAGAGGCCGCAAAACAGGCCGACGGAGATCGTGTTGCCCGAGCGGGAGAGGCCGTGCAGAACG
>JAEUQS010000054.1 GCA_016789625.1 Acidobacteriota bacterium
GACGCGTCGAGCAGGCCGTGAGGCTCGCCGTGGCCGCAGGCGAGACGACGGCGGACGCTGGCGGGGGCCTCGGGACGAGAGCCGCGGGTTCGGCGATCCGCGCCCGGCTCCGCTAGAAGCCGGGCTCCGCCGGGGGGGCCTGGGGGGATCGAGAAACCCCCAGGATCAAGGTCAAGTCGCCGCCATGAAGGCCGGCGGGACGATTCCGGCCGCGAGGCAGCGGCCGTAGAGCCGCGGCTTCCACTTCGACACGAAGGTCAGGAAGCTCTTCGCGTCGTCGAACTTCACCTTCTCGGCCGGGATGTCGCTCGTTCCCTCGCAGCCGTCGACCTCGTAGTCGCGGCAGATGAAGGGCCGGTTCTCGTAGACGCCGCAGAGGCCGGTGGGCGCGAGGTTCCGGCAGCGGCTCCGCACGAGCAGGAACCACTCGTCCTCGTGCGACTGATACACCGAGACGTCGGGATGGTAGAGCAGCCAGAGCGTGGTGGAGACCCGCTCGACGCTCGAGGGCGGGTCGATTCCCACCGAGACGTAGTTGCAGCAGAGGCCGCAGGGCGGGCAGACGACGCTCGGGTCGGGACCGTTCTGGTAGGCGGGAAGCGACATGCCGGGTCGCGGGATTATCCCCGAGCCGGGCGACAATCCCCGCGATGAAAGCTCTTCTCCTCGAGGCCCACGGGGGAAACGAGAAGCTCGCCGTCGGGGAGCGCGCCATGCCGTCGCCGGGTCCCCGGGACGTCGTCGTGAAGGTCCTCGCGGCCGCTCTCAACCGCCTCGATCTCTTCGTGCGGAACGGGATGCCGGGCGTGAAGGTCCCGTTTCCCCACGTGCCCGGATCCGATGCCTGCGGCACGGTGCTCGCCGTGGGCGCCGAGGTCACGGACCTCGTGCCCGGCGCCCGGGTCGTGGTGCAGCCCGGAATCTCGTGCCTGCGCTGCGAGTTCTGTCTGCGGGGAGAGAAGAGCGTCTGCCTGAGGTACGAGATCCTCGGGGAGCAGATCCCGGGGACGTTCTGCGAGGCCGTCGCCGTGCCACGCGAGAACGTGTATCCCGCTCCCGCCGGGCTCACCGACGAGGAGTGCGCCGCGTTTCCCCTCGCGGGCCTCACCGCGTGGCGGATGCTGGTCACGCGCGCCCGCCTCCTTCCGGGCGAGACGGTGCTCATCCACGGAATCGGCGGTGGCGTGTCGACGTTCGCGCTCCAGATCGCGAAGCTCGCGGGCGCGTCCCTCGTGATCGTCACGTCGAGAAGCGCCGGAAAGCTTACCCGCGCGAAGGAGCTCGGCGCCGACGTGACGCTCGACTCCACGCGGACCGACGTCGGCCGCGAAGTGCGCGCGCTGACCGGGAAGCGCGGCGTGGACGTCGTCGTCGACTCGGTGGGCGCGGCCACGTGGCGCGCCTCGCTCCAGGCTGCCGCGAAGCTGGGCCGCATCGTCACGTGCGGGGCGAGCTCGGGTCCGAATCCCGAGGAGGAGCTGCGGACGATCTTCTGGAAGCAGCTCACGATCCTGGGCTCGACGATGGGCACCGACGCCGAGTTCGCTGCGCTCCTCCCGGCGATCTCCGCGGGCCGCATCCGGCCCGTCGTGGACACGGTCTTCCCCCTCGGGGAAGCCCGCGCGGCCTACGACCGGCTCGAGACGAACCCCGGAATCGGAAAGATCGTGCTGAGGGTCGGATGAAGAGCTTTCTCCTCGCGTCGCTCCTCGCCCTGGAACCGGCCCTCTTCGCGGCGGATCCGCCCGGGACCCCGCCGCCACCCGTCGTCTCGTACCGGCTCAGCGAGATCGTGAAGTCCCGCACGCCCGGCGGGGAGATGGGCTCGGCCCTCTCGGCGCTCGTCACGGTGCAGGGAGAGCGGGCCCGGCTCGAGAGCGAGCGCCCGCTGCCGCGCTCCTCGGTGCGCGTCGTGCTCTCCGGCGAAAAGGGGCTGACTTTTCTGGACCTCACCGAGAAGCTGGCGGCAGCGGGGACCCGCGAGGACTTCCAGGCCCTCTTCCAGGGCCGCGCCGGCGCGGAACCGGGCACGGCGGCCAACGCGTACCGCGAGGTGGCCGCGTCGATCGAAAGGGACGGAGCGGGGAAGCCCGTCGACGGCCGGACGTCCACGCGATATCGGGTTCAGATCTCGTACATCCTCCGCACGCTGACACCGGGCCGCGTGCAGCACGTGAAGAGCGAGATCAAGGGCACGATCGAGACGCTGGACCTCGATGCCGCGCGAAGCCCGTTCGACGATCTCTCCCGCCTCTTTCTGGTGCGCGGCGACGTGAGGGAGGCCGTGGACCGGGAGCTCGCGAAGGTGAAGGGCCTCCCGGTCGCGGTCGCGCTCGAGGCGGTCTCGGAGATGTCTGCCGAGGTGATGGCCGTGCCCGGAGGGGGCGCCCCCGACACCGAGCCTGCCCAGCCTCCTCTCAAGTCCACGCGCACCGTGACGCGCAAGCTCACCGCGCTGTCCGTACGCGAGGGCAAGGCCCAGAGCCCCGCGCTCTTCGACGTGCCGGAGGACTTTCACGACCGGGGCCTCGACCGGCTGCTCGGGGGCGCATCGCCCGTGCTTCGATGAAGGGCCGCATCGCGGCTCTTCCGAAGAGCGAGAGGCCCCGCGAGAAGCTCCTCGCGAAAGGTCCCGAGGCGCTTTCGGACGTCGACCTCGTGGCTCTTCTCCTGGGAACGGGAAGTGCGACGCGGGGCGTGCTCGAGACCGCCGAGGAGCTGCTCTCGCGCGGAGGTCTGCCCGGTCTCGCGCGCCGCGGCGCCACGGAAATCCTGACCCACCGTCACGGGATCGGCGCGGCGAAGGCCGCGCGCCTCGCGGCCGTCATCGAGATCGCCCGGCGGGTCGCGAGGGACGAGCTCCAGACCCGGGACATCGTCTCTGACCCCGAGTCGGCGGGCCGCTACCTCACCGGAGCGCTCGCCACGGAGACGCGCGAGGTCATGGGCGCGCTCCTCCTCGACACCCGCAACCGCCTGCTCGAGGACTTCATCGTCTTCCGCGGAACGGTGTCCCACGCGTCCGTCTCGCCGGCCCCGCTCTTTCGAGAGGCGATCGTGGCGGGCGCGGCGGGGCTCATCCTCTATCACCTGCATCCGTCGGGGGATCCGGAGCCGTCGGCCGAGGACCGGGTCACGACCGAGCGGTTCGTCAGGGCGGGCCGGGAGATCGGCATTCCGGTTCGCGACCACCTCGTCGTGGGGCGCGGACGCTGGGTGTCGTTCCTCCGCCGGGGCCTCCTCACCGCCTGAAGCGGTATCCTCGACGGTTCGATGGTCAGCCGCTACTTCACGACCCCCATCTACTACGTCAACGACCGGCCCCACATCGGGCACCTCTACACGACCGTCATCACCGACGTCCTCGCTCGGACGCACCGCCTCCTCGGCGACGACGTCCGCTTCCTCACGGGGACCGACGAGCACGGCCAGAAGCTGGAGAAGGTCGCCAAGGCCGAGGGTATCGATCCGATCGAGGTCGCCAACCGGCATGTCGAGACGTTTCGGGCGCTCTGGGAGCGCTTCGACATATCGAACGACGACTTCATCCGCACGAGCGACCGCACGCGCCACTATCCGGCCGTCGCCGAGATGGTCCGCCGCATCGCGGCGAACGGGGACCTCGAGGTCTCGCGCCACGAGGGCTGGTACTGCGTGGGCTGCGAGGCGTTCTACCCGGACAAGGACCTCGTCGACGGCAACTGCCCCGTGCACGGCTACAAACCCGAGCTGCAGTCGGAAGAGAACGTGTTCTTCCGCCTGGACCGCTACCAGGACCGGCTGCTCGAGCTCTATCGCGAGCGTCCCGATTTCGTCCACCCGCCCACGCGGCTCAACGAGGTCCGGTCGTTCGTCGAGGCGGGCCTCAAGCCCCTCTCGGTGTCCCGCACGGCGATCACGTGGGGCATCCCGTTTCCCGGGCACGAGGGGCACGTCGTGTACGTGTGGCTCGACGCGCTGACGAACTACATCTCGGCGCTGGGATTCCCGAACGACGAAGCGGCGGAGTTCCGCCGCTTCTGGCCCGAGGCCGGCGGCGCCGGAGCGCGCGCGGTGCACCTCGTGGGCAAGGACATCCTGCGCTTTCACGCGATCTTCTGGCCGGCGTTTCTCATGTCGGCCGGCCTGCCGGTGCCGTCTCAGGTCGTGGCGCACGGCTGGTGGCTCCGCGACTCGCGGAAGATGTCCAAGTCGGTCGGGAACGTGGTTCGGCCCGACGAGCTCGTCGCGTCGTTCGGCTCGGATGCGCTCCGCTGGTTCCTCGTGGCCGAGATGTCGTTCGGCCAGGACGCGAGCTTCTCCGACGAGGGCTTCCTCACCCGCTACAACGCCGATCTCGCGAACGGGGTGGGCAACACGCTCTCTCGCGCGGTGCGCATGGCGAGCGATGCCTTCTCGGGGAAGACCCCGGCCGAGCTCTGCGACGACAACGACGTGCTGCGGGCCGCGGAGGTGCAGGTCGCCGCCTGGCGTGAGGCCCTCGCGGGGTACCGGTTCGAGGGAGCGACCGACGCGATCCGCGCTCTCGTGACGGCGATCGACGGGTACGTGACCTCGAAGGAGCCCTGGAAGAAGGTGAAGGCCGAAGGCGTCACGCCCGCGCTTCACCGCATCCACTTCAGCGTTCTCGAAGGTCTTCGGCTCGCGGCGGTGATGCTCTCTCCGATCGCCCCGAAGACCGCCGAGGAGATGCTGCGCAGGCTGGGCGCGCCCAAGGCGGCCGCGGACCTGCGCGAAGCGGATCTCGCCTGGGGCGGTCTGCCGCTCTCGGCCCCGCTCACCGTGGGGGCGCCGCTCTTCCCGCGGGCCGACGCGGCCGCCTACTTTGCCAGGAAGGAGAAAGACGTGTCCGATTCGACGACCCCGGCTCCCTCGCCCGAGGTGCCGGCTGCAGCGGCTCCGGCAGCCGCGCCCGCGGCCCCGGAGGCTCCCGCCGAGCCGGCCCGGATCTCCGTGGACGAGTTCTTCAAGGCCGATCTCCGCGTGGGCGAGATCGTCGCGGCCGAGCCCGTTCCGAAGTCCAAGAAGCTCATGAAGATGTCGGTGAAGTCGGGAGACGAGGTCCGCACGATCGTGGGAGGCATCGCGACGGCCTACACCGCCGAGCAGCTCGTCGGCCGCAAGATCGTGTTCGTCGCGAACCTCGCGCCCGCCAAGCTCATGGGGATCGAGTCGAACGGCATGGTGCTCGCGGCGTCGCTCCCGGAGACGGGCGCGCCCTCGCTCCTCATGGTCGATCCGTCGGTGCCCTCGGGCACTCGGGTCAAGTAGCCGGCATGCCGCCCGGCGACGGTCCGGCCGTACCGCTCACCGAGGAAGAGCTCGCGCGGCAGAACCTGCAGAACATCGTGGCGTCGCCGTCCTACCGGCGCGCCCACGAGGATCCCGATTTCCTCGCGATCGAGGAGCTGCGGGGCGTGCGGCTCGAGCTCGAGCTCACGAAAGTGGAGCTGGCCCTTCGCAAGAACGCCATCCGATCGACCATCGTCGTGTTCGGGGGCGCGCGCGTGCTCGAGAGGTCCGTCGCCGAGGCGCGGCTCGCCGAGGCGCAGGCCTTTCTCACCGCGGCTCCGGAGGATCCGAGGGCGAAGGACGGCGTCCTCCGCGCGGAGCGGCTGGTGAAGAAGGCCCATGCCTACGACGAGGCGCGCGAGCTGGGCCGCATCGTCACGTCGACCTGCCAGACCGGGGGCTTCTGCGATTTCGTCGTGATGACGGGCGGCGGCCCCGGCGTGATGGAGGCCGCCAACCGCGGCGCCTACGATGCCGGAGGCAAGACCGTGGGGCTCAACATCGAGCTGCCTCACGAGCAGGTTCCGAATTCCTACATCACCCCCGAGCTCTGCTTCCTCTTTCACTACTTCGCCGTGAGGAAGATGCACTTCCTCCTTCGGGCGAAAG
>JAEUQS010000055.1 GCA_016789625.1 Acidobacteriota bacterium
TCGTCCGTCGGAAGCGCCATTGCCGCCGACGTAAGAGCTGTCGACGAACCACACGAGACCCGAGATCGAGAGCGTCACGCTCGCGGTCGCGCTCGCCCCGTTGGCGTCGGTGAGGGTGTACGAGAACGAGTCCGCGGGGCCCGCGAAACCCGGAGCCGGGGTGTAGAGGAAGGTCCCGTCGGCGCCGAGGGCCACGCTGCCCCCGTTCGCCGTCGCGATCACCGCGGGGGAGGCGACGAGAGGGCCCGGGCCCGAGTCGTTTCCGAGCACCGATCCGGCGATCGAGATTCCGGGGCTCGTGCCCACGGGCCGTCCCACGGCAAAGAAGGCGTTCCCCACCGCCGTACCGAACGCGTCGGAGCGGGCATCGGGCCGGATCAGCAGCGTGCGCCCGACGTCTGCCGTGCAGCCGTTCGCGTCGGTGACGCGCACGGTGAACGTAAAGGCACCGGTGCTCACCGGCGAGCCGGAGAGAACACCGTCCGGGCTCAGTCCGAGCCCCTGAGGCAGCGCTCCCGAGGCCAGCGTGAACACATACGGGGAGTCTCCCGAGCTGCCCGCCAGAGTGACGGAATAGGCCGCTCCGAAAACCCCCTCGGGAAGCGTGGCCGGCAGGAGGGACAGCACAGGACAGATCCTCACCGGATACGTCCGGAATCCCTGGCAGCCCGCGGCATCCGTCGCGACCACGGTGACCATGAAGACCCCGGCCGTCCCCGGCGTTCCGGTGAGCGCGCCGGCCGTGGAGAGCGACAGACCCGGGGGCAGCCCAGTCGCCGTGAAGCTGTACGGCGTGACGCCGCCCGAAGCCGAGATCGTCGCCGCGTACGCATCGCCCACCCGCCCCGGCGGCAGGGATGCCGGCTGGATCGTCACGCTTCCGCACGCGACGGTGACGGTGGCCACGACGCTGCCCGTGCAGCGGTTGGCGTCCGTTGCCGTTACGGAGATCGCGAACGCCCCGGTTTGAATCGGCGTTCCGGAGAGGACCCCCTGGGGGCTGAGCGTCATTCCGGGCGGCAGGCCCGCGGTCGCCGAGAACGTGATCGCTCCGACTCCCCCGGTGGCGACGAACGCCACGGGCGCGTAGGCCTGACCCGCCACGCCACCGGGCAGGCTCGAAGGCGCAACGACGATCGCGGGACACGACACGGACACCATGGTCGCGACGGAGCCGCTGCAGCCGTTGGCGTCGGTCGCCTTCACCCCCCCAGGAAATACTCCGGTCTGCGTCGGGGTCCCGGAGAGAACTCCCTGTGGGCTCAGCGTGAGACCCGCGGGCAGCGCGCTCAGGGTGGTGAAGGCGACGGTTCCGAGCGCTTCCGGTGAGGAGAACTGTACGGGCCCGTAGACGGCATTCGCGGTGGCGGGTGGCAACGCACCGGGTTGGACGGTGAGCGTCTGGCAGCTCACCACGAGGCTCACCGTGACGGTCCCGCGGCAGCCGGCCGTATCTGTGGCGACGATCTGCACCGGAAAGGTGCCCGTCTGCGAGGGCGTGCCGCCGAGCACGCCCTGAGCGCTCAGAGATATTCCGGCGGGGAGCGGGCTCGGCGTTCCGAACGACACGCTCCCGGCTCCTCCGCTGGACGTGAAGGAGACCGCGGCATACGCCTGGCCGGCGACCCCCGCAGGCACGGAAGCGGGGAGGACCCCCAGGGAGCCGCAGGCCACGACGAGGGAGTACGTCTGGGCGCCGGTACAGCCATTTGCATCGGTCACGAGGACGCCCACCGGGAAGGTGCCCGCGAACGCCGGCGTGCCGGCGAGCACTCCCTGCGGGTTCAGAGCGAGGCCCTGCGGAAGCGGCGTGGTGCTCGCGAAGTTGAGAGGCGCCGTGCCGCCCGTGGCCGAGAGAGTCACCGGGGGGTACACCTGACCGCCCACTCCGGACGGCAGCATCTGCGGCGTCAGCGTCAGGGTTCCACAGGCGATCACGAGGTTCACCGTGACGCTGCCGGGGCAACTGTTCCCGTCCACTGCGTCCACGACGACGACGAACATCCCGGTCTGGGTCGGGACGCCCGAGAGCACGCCCGAGGCGCTGAGAGACAGACCGGTCGGAAGGGTGCTCGGCGTGCGGTACGTGACGGTTCCGAGCGCCGCGGGAGCGGTGAACGCGACGGGAGGGTACGTCTGGTTCGCGACGCCGGCAGGGACGCTTGCCGGCAGAACGGCGAACGTCCCACAGACGACCCTCAGAGTCCGCGTCGCGCTGCCGATACAGCCGTTTCCGTCTGTCGCCTGGACGGTGATCGGGAAGCTCCCCACGACGGATGGCGTGCCGGAAAGGACTCCGGTCGCCCCCAGCGTGAGCCCCGTGGGCAAGGGACTCGTCGCGGCGAATACGATCGTGCCGATTCCGTTCGGCGAGGCGAACGTCACGGGTCCGTAGGCCTGTCCCGCGACGGCGTCTGCAAGCGTCGCCGGCAGGACCTGCAGGCTGCCGCACGAGACGATCAGGGTGACCCTGACGGAGCCGGGGCAACCGTTCGCGTCCCGTACGGCGACCTCGATGGGGAACGTGCCGACCTCGGTGGGCGTACCCGAGAGCGCCCCATCGGTGCTCAACGTCACTCCGGCTGGCAGACGGCTGGAGGTGGTGAAGGTCGGCGTCCCCACGGCTCCCTGCACCGCGAACGCGACCGGGCCGAAGGCCTGGCCGGCAACAGCTCCAGGAACACTGACGGGCGTCACGACCAGGGAAGGACAATTCACCGTCAGGAGGACGGCCTGTGTTCCGGTGCATCCGTTCGCGTCGGTGGCACGAACCACGAAGGGAAACGAGCCGATCTGGAGGGGCGTGCCAGAGAGAACGCCCGCGCCGCTGAGAGCCATGCCCTCCGGCAGAGGACCCGAGGTGCTGAACGCAACGGGTGAAGCACCCGTCGGTGCGGTGAAGGTGATCGGCGTGAAGACCTGGCCGCCCACGCCGACGGGCAGCGTCGTGGGTGAGATGAGGAGCACCGGGCATGTCGCACCCCTCACCGCGAGCGACAGATCCACACGACCCGTGCAGCCGAGCGCGTCGGTGATCTCCACTGTGAAAGGCGAAGCGCCCGGAGACCGGGGCTCGCCCGAAAGAAGCCCGGCAGCCGAAAGGGAGAGCCCCTCGGGAAGGGCTCCCGCGACCACGGCAACCCGATGGGGCGCGACGCCGCCCGAGAACATCATCTGCAGGCTGTAGGCGGTGCCCGGCGTGCCCTCGGGCAGATCCGGGTTCACGAGGCGCAGCACGTCGCACACGAGAACCTCGAGCCGTGCCGAAGACGTCCGGCAGCCGGAACGCGCGACGAGCTCCACCCGATGGATCCCGGGCACCGCGAACGTGAGGTCCCTGCGTCGATCCACGGGAGGTAGCTCCGTCGATACCCCGTCGACCGTGATCCGCTGCACGGAAACGGCGACAGAGGAGGCTCCCCGGCGGAAGTCCCACCGGAGCGCCACGGGCCGGGAGGTTATCGGGCTCGCCGAGGCGAGCGCGAACGGGGCAACCTCGAACGGCTCAACGGCGCACAGTCCCCGGAGCGGCATCGCGACGGGATCGCCCGTTCCGTTGTCGATCACCGTCACGTAGCCGTCGAGGCTCCCCTCGTCGACGACCACGTCGACCCGCGCCGCGGGAGGAATCGGTGTCTCCGGAAACCAGCCCGCGAGGCTGGCCTGGCCCCATGCCAGAGCGTCCCTCTCGAATCCCGTCGTCGCGAGCAGAACGCCCGCGTCGTCGCGAAGCAGGAGCCGCCCCGTTCCGCGATCCGGCCCGCCCACGAGCGCCAGGTTCGTGCGCGTGCCGGGGACTGCGGTGCCATGGTCCAGTCCCGCGAAGACCGCGGAATCCCCCGCCTTGACCAGCCCTCCGGGCAGAGACGTCACCGTCTGTTGCGCGGAAAACGTCCCGGGCCGCCCGCCAGAAGGGTCCAGGTTGCTGGTCCGCGCCGCCACGAGGAGAGGTCCGCTGGCACCGAACCGCACGGGGCCGGCGCTGCCATCCGGAAGCAGGAAGAGGTCGAGAAGCCGGTCCAGCACGAGCAGGCCGAACGGGGCGACGGTCCGTCTCACGCTGGTTCCGGGTGCGAGCGGGCTCGTCAGAACGAGATCGAGGGCAGTCGCCGCGGGGTTGAAGACGCGAGCGTCGGTGCTGAAGTACGTGCCGGCGAGGCCCGGCGACTTCGCCGCGCCGGCCAGGAGCAATTCCTGTGCGCCCGCTGGCGGAGCGCGGTCGGCCAGAACGGCGATCGCGTCCGAGGTGACGTTGTCGTTCACCACCCCGTAGCTCAGCACTCTCCCCGTTCGCACGGCGATCTCGTAGCGCCCCTCGAAGTCGACGTCGCCGATCAGGTCGGCCAGGCGCAGTTGCACGAACGCCGGCCCGTCCGCCGAGAGGACCCGGCTTCCACGGTTCGCGCCGAGCGCGTCGAGGATCCGGAGCTCGATCTCGCCCGCTTCCGAGAAGACGACCGCGAGGTTCGATCGATACCCACGCCCGGCCAAAGCGGACTGGCTGAGCCAGATTCCGTGACCGACCTCGCCCGCACCGAGGAGCGTGGACTCCGCGACGGGCGGCAGGGCGACTCCGTAGGTTCCCCGTGGATCGGCCACGTTCCGCGTGGCGAGCGTCGTCACCACCGAATTTTCGGACGTCAGCC
>JAEUQS010000073.1 GCA_016789625.1 Acidobacteriota bacterium
CACGGAAGCCAGCGCCTGCGCGAGCGCCGCGCGCACGGCGGGCGGGCGACCGGAGTCCAGCGCGCGTTCGGACAGCGCCCTCACCGATCCGCGAGGCATCGCCTCGAGCGCGGCCCGGGCGGCGCGGAACGTGGACGCGTAGGAGAGGAGCTCGCAGAGAACGGGGAGGAGCACGGGGTCGGCGACCTCGCGCGCCGCTCGCAGCGCCGCGTCGCGCACGGAGGGATGCGGATCGGTGAGAAGGGGAAACAGCTCGGCCGCGAGCGAGCGCCCGCCCACGCGGCCCAGGACGCGCGCCGCCTCCTCGCGGTCGTCCGCGTCGGCCGACTGCACCAGGGCCGCGAGCCGCGGGCGCGCGATGTCCTGGCCCGGGGCGCCTCCGTGTCGGAGACAGCCCACGAGCGCGGCCTCGTGGACCTCGCGCGACATGACCCCGAACGTGGCGGACATCGCGTCCAGCCCGACCTCGTCGACGGCCTTCTCCTCGGCCACCTGGCAGATCGCGAGCACCGCCGCGGCTCTCACGCGCGGACGCTCGTCGCGGGCGGCCGCGCGCAGCACGGGGAGCTGCGCGGCATCGCGGCTCTCGCCGAGCAGCGCCACCGCGCGGGCCGCCACCGCTTCGCCGCCCGAGCGCGAGAGCGCTCCCACGGCAGCCGCGAGCCTCGGGGAGAGCGGCCGGCCCGCGAGGAGCTCGAGCGCGGCGGCTGCTCGTGTGGCAGTGCCAGGCTGTGCACCTTCCTCGAGCATCCCCGCGAGCACGCCTTCGGCCTCGGGGCGGCCCAGGAGCGCCCGCAGATCCACCGCGCCGTGTCCGGCCCGGAGCGACTCGCCGAGCACCGTTTCGTACTGGCGGCGGAGCGCCCGCGCGAGGAAGAGCCAGGTCGCGGCGCCCGCGAGCGTGAAGAGCCCCAGCCAGCGGATGCTCGGCACCACGAGCATCACACCCACGATGAGGAGCCCTGCCACGGCCTGTCCGCCGGCCTCGAGGACACCGCCCGAAAAGGCCTGAGCGCGGAGCCTGAGCCGCGTGGACAGCGGCAGGTAGAGAAGCTCCTTCGACGGCGTCTCGAGCGTCCCCGAGAAGCTCTCGCGCACGAACTCCGTGGCCGCGGCTGCGAGGACGACCGGCCACGCCACGAACCCGATGCACGTCACGAAGAGGAGCGCGGGAGGAATGAGGAGCGCGTTCGAAAGACCCAGCCGCCGCAGGATCGCGCCGACGAGGAGGAACTGGATGACGAGCCCCGCGACCCCCAGCCACGCGTAGTACTTGCCGAAGAACACAGCGAGCGCGGCCTCGTCCATCGAGCGGCTGGCCGTGATCTTGAGCTGGTAATCGGTGAAGCACGCGCACAGGAGACCCGCGAGCGAAAGGCCGAACGTGTACCGGAGAAAGCGGTTCGAGAGGAGCGCCCGGAGGGGGACGGACTCCGCGTCACCGTCTCCTTCGGAGTCGTCCTCCTCTCCGCCCGAGGACCGGCGCAGCCGGAACGTCAGGACGCCGAGGCCGGCCGCGGCGACGAGCGAAGCGGCCGCGACGTACAGCAGCCCCTCGGCCCCGAGCCGCGCGACGACGGGTTCGACGGCATAGCCCGACACGATCGTCCCCACCGCGAGGCCGCCGCTGATGTAGCCGTAGAGCCGCTTCGCGTCCCGCCCGGCGAAGGAGTCGCCGGAGTGCGAGAAGACGAGCGTGATCGAGAGGACCGTGCAGACCTCGATCCAGATGACCAGCGCGAAGAAGCTGGGCTTCCCTCCCCAGGTGAGCGCCTGGCGGAAGAGGACGAGCGACGCGGCCAGCGCGAAGAGCGTGCCCACGAGGGACATCTGCCGCGGGAGCCGCTCGCGCATACGGCCGTAGAGCGACGCGGTGAGGACGCCGACGAACCCGATCCCGACGTAGACGAGAGGGAGCAGCGTCTCGGCTTCGGCGGCCGTGTAGCGTGAGAGGAAGAGCGTGTCGGCGGCGGTGGCGCCGATCGTGATGGAGACGCCGACCATCGCGAAGAGCGCGAAGAACGCCTGCACGAGCGGGAACTCGTCCGGCCGGATGGAGAAGGCCGCGTGGAAGAGCCGACGCACGGTGTGGGCTCATGAGAGCACTTCGGGGGGTTCCCGTCCATGGTGAGGTCCGTCCTGCCTCATCCACATGGAAGTCGCAGGCCAATTCCTATCGAGCGTCCTTCGGTTCACCGGCCTCGATGGCGTCCCCCAGTGTTTCGGCCACCCTGCGCGCCAACTCCCGAGTGCCGTTCACCGTGAACTTCACTCCATCAAGTGAGCACGCCAGGAGCCCGCTCCATTCGTGGCAATCTCCTCCGCGGCGCCACTTCCAGTCCTCCAAGTGCGGTGCAGAGACGTCCGCAACGGCTACAGCCAGTGCCTTTCTGGCCGCCTCCTCGCTGTCGTAGACCTCTAATTGCACGTCGATCCGTACGAGCCGTTCCTCCGCGCCATCGAACTTTGCCGCCCGCCGCTCGTCGCCTGTCGGATAGACTCTCCAGATAACCCAAGGTGTTTCGGAAGATCTAAAGCGCTGATCTCGCTCAAAGGAAAACTCGGCCTTGGTCTTCAGGAATGCCTCAACCTTCTGGACCCGCATGCTGGCGCCCGTCCCCCCCGGCTGAGGCGCAGCATCCTGACCCTGGGTGGAGGTGCAACCCATGAGCAGAACGGCAAGAAGCAGACATCGACTCATTGACTACCTCACACTCAGCTTCTTCTCGGGTACACCGTGCCAACGGAGTGAATCGGGACCTGCCTGAATGCAGTGCAGACGTGGACCCAGGCGGTTCCACCATGGGCCTTCCGTAGGGACGAGTTCCTCAAGAAATGCCTCCACGGGACGATCAAGCGGATTGCTACCGTTTCCCGACCGACTCACCGCCTCACCGCCCGAGTCGTTCGATTGCCGGCACACGCTCGACTTCGCCCTCTCCAGCTTGGCGCGTTCCCACTGACTCCCGCCAGGCGGTCCGAACCGCATCGCCGATTCGTTCAAGCCTCGCGCATGCATGGGGCCTGCGAACACCGCGGGAGCCTCCGCAGACCTCGCTCGAGAACACCTGCACTACTCGACCAAGCTCCTTCTCCCGAGCGAGCCTCAGTGCCAACCGCTCTGCTCCCATCGCTTCGAGGGTTGAGAACGTCCCCTCTATCGCTTCCCACGGAAACTCAACCTTTCCGACGAGCTCGATCTGAGCCGCAAGGCGAGCGATCGGAAACTGATCTCGAAAGGACGTCGACCTCCTTTCTATGGCCGTGGCAGCCTCGTCTCTCAGCTCCACCAAACCCTCTGAGGCCACCTGATAGATGGCTTCCGTGTCCGAGATCGAAAGACCTCCCCATTGGACTTGGCCTTCTTTGAATGCCCCGCGATAGAGCGCGACGCGGGTCGCTCGTGGCTGCGCCAGAAACCTGATTCGCTCGATTGCGCGATCTCGTTGCTCCGCCGCCTCGCCCTCTTCGAGGATTGCCGTGTTCACGAGGCAGCGCAGGTCCTCGCGGACAGAGATGCTCTCAACAAGTCGCCACAGGCCTAGGCGTTCGGCCTCTCTCGCCACACCCCGAGCTTCCAGCGACGCTACGATCCTGGCGCACCTGTCGCTTCCAGCGTCTGAACCCACAGCATCGAGGAAGGCGACCTGAGAAGGACTCCTCTGTGGACCCGCGAAAGGCTCCGATCCCTGAACACTCTCCGACCCGATTGCGAAGGCGAGGACGATGATTGTGGCGATCTTCATTGCCGCTCCTACGGAGAAGCCGTTCATTGGAACACCGCCGACGCTGCTCACCTCCGCCGGGCAGTTCGCTTCAAGCCGAGACCGTCCGTCAGGCCGGTCGCCGCTACTTCGCCGGAGCCACCGTGCAGGGACCGCCGGCGGCCACCCAGGTCTTCACGGCCGTCACGAGGTCCGCGTGAGGAACCGGGACCGGCGTGCGCATCTCGCCCGGGCTCCAGCCCCAGAGGACGAGCGGGTCCTTCTCGAAGTGGGCGACGAGCGCGTCGAGGCTTTTCCCGCCGTTCCGTGCCGAGTCCTTCAGCGTCGCGCAGAGCTCGACCTTCGAGAGGTTCTGGAAGACCATCTTCATCGACTCGGGCGGCAGGTGCCAGCCGGGGGCTCCGGGCGGCATGGCCGGACCGTAGCTCGCGGGTGTGTTCTGCATGCCATGACAGTCGGCACAGGCCAGACCCGGAACCCCTTTGCCCTCCTTGCCGCGCACGACCCCCTGCGTGTGAGGCGCGCCGGCGTCGCCCTGCAGCGGCGCGTCCCCCGCGATGTGACAGTTCACGCAGCGCGGGCTCTGGAGGACCGTCTGGATCGTGTCGAACGCCTTCACGGCGTCTGCCTTCTGCTGGGCCGATGCCGC
>JAEUQS010000084.1 GCA_016789625.1 Acidobacteriota bacterium
TCGCGACGCTCGCGACGTACTCGAACCTGAACAAGGGCACCACCTACGTCCAGAAGAGCTTCAACGTGGCGGCCTACAAGGGCCAGACGATCCGCGTGCACTTCAACGGCACCGAGGACTCGTCGCTCCAGACCTCCTTCCTGGTGGACGACACGGCGCTCAACACGCAGTAGCTCCTCCAGTTCTCCGCATCGAGTCCTACGAACGCCCGGGTGGAAACCCGGGCGTTTTCGTTGGGGGCGGCGCAGAATCGACGAGTGATCGCGTTCGCCACGTTCTTCCTCGGGATCGTGTTCGGGCTGAGCACCGTGGAGCTCGTGCCGGGCGAAGGGGTGACCCGCGTCGAGCTCTATCTCGACGGCACGAGGGTGGCCGAGCTGAACGAGCCGCCGTGGCAGGTCGACGTGGACTTCGGCAAGGCGCCCGAGCCCCACCAGCTCCTGGCGATCGCGCGGGACGCGAACGGCAACCAGACGGGCCGGGCCGAGCAGTGGATCAACCGGCCGCGCCGCCTCGCCGAGGCGTCGCTCGTGCTCCAGCCCGGCAAAGGGGGCAAGGGCCGTGTCGTGACCCTCTCCTGGGAGGCGGTGACGGCGCGGGAGCCCACGGAGGTCCGCGTCACGTTCGACGGCAAAGGTCTCCCGACCAAGGATCTCGCGAGCATCGCTCTGCCCGACTACGTCCCCGAGCAGGTTCACTTCCTCCGCGCGGAGCTGGAGTTCCCGGAGCACGTCGTGGCCGTCGCGGAGATCGTCTTCGGCGGGCGACAGAACGACGAGACACAGTCGGAGCTCACGGCCGTGCTGGTCTCGGTGGATCCGGGGGCGCGCCTGCCCGCGCCGCCCGCCATGGAGGGCTGGCTCATGGCGAACGGACGGCCCCTGCGTGTCCTGGCGGTGGAGGAAGGCCCGGCAGAGGTCGTCGTCGTCGTCGACCAGACGGCGGCGGCCGCTCTCGATCAGATGTCGTACGCCGAGCGGGCCGGCCGTTTCGTGGGGGCTCTCAAGAGGGACCAGCGGCTGCGCTTTCTCTGGCCGCTGCCCGAGAGGCGCAAGCACTCGGGCTTCGAGTACCGGCTGTTTCCCGAGAGCGAGGATTTCACCCCCACCGACGGAAGCCTGGCGTGGCTCTTTTCGCGTGTGGTGAAGCCCGCGGCGATCACGAAGGAGAACCAGAAGATCACCGACGCCCTGGCCGTCGCCGCTCTCTCGGCGGCTTCCCGCGACCGGCGCCGGGCCGTCGTCCTCGTGACGGGCGCGGACCCTCGCGACCAGAGCAGCCTGCCCGTTCCGGCCCTTCGGACGTTCCTCGCGGCGCTCCACACGCCTCTGTACGTCCTCTCCACCGAGAAGGAGCCGCCGGCCTCGGCCGCCGCGTGGGGCCGGCCTCGCGCCGTGGCTACGCGAAACCGGCTGGATCAGGCGTTGAGCGACCTCTCCGACGACCTGAAGCGGCAGCGCGTGCTCTGGGTCGAGGGCAAGCTGAGGCCTCAGGAGGTCTTCATCTCCCCGCTCGCCGTGGGGTTGGGAGCCGCGGACCGGGAGAACGCTCCGTGAGGTGTGCCGCGCTCGCGGCGAGGGCCGCGAGGGCCGCGATGGCCGCAGCCCTCGCCCTTTGCGGCTCGGCGCTTTCCGGGCCCGGCAACCCGCCGAGACGAGTCGAGCTGCCCGAGGGAGCGCGGCTCCGTGCGGAGCCCGACGCGGGCTCGCGTTCCCTCGCCATCCTGGACTCGCCGCAGGTGCTCAGCGTGGTCGAGGAACGGGACGGCTGGACGCGTGTGCTGTATCAGTCGTTCACGGGCTGGGTCTTCCAGGACGGCGACGCGGAGGGGCCGGCCGCCACGACGCGAAGGCCACAGCGCAGCGAGACACGCCTCGCCCGGGCCCGTTCGTTCCTCACGACACCCCACGGCGTCCACCCCATGGGCGGGTTTCTGCTGCACACGGACGTGACGGACGAGGCCACCCTGGCGGGCCTCGCGACCGTCGCGGCCGCTCTGCCCGCGCTCTACGCAGCCCGGTACGGCGTCGACGTTCCGGAGCCCCGTACGCCCGACGCGGTCGTGCTGTATCGGGGCCCGAAGCCGTACGCCCGGTTCGCCGACGGGGATGCGCTGCTGCCCACGGCGTCCTCGAGGGGGCACGCGGCCTCGGGCGTTGCCGTGCTCTACGTCTCCCCCGAAGGTCTCGACGAGACCCGCGGCGTCCTGGCTCACGAGCTGACGCACCTGCTGAGCCGTCGCGCGCTCGGTCCCCGGCTTCCGGCCTGGATCGAGGAGGGCCTCGCGGAAGATTTCGGGATGTGCCGCTTCCCGAACGGAATCCCCGCGATGGGATCCCTGCGCTCGCGGAGCGAGGTGCGGAGCGAGAGGGCCGCGGGCGGCGCCGCGCTGCGAACGGTGAGGACGCAGAGCGGGCCTCTCGTCTCGGCGGCCCAGCTGGCCAGTGCCCATCGACAGGGCACGCTGAGGTCGCTTTCGTCGCTCACGAGCCTGCCCTACGACACCCTCGTGAGCGATTCCGAGCGGGCCACCGCGTACCCGCAAAGCGCGCTCCTCGTGAGGTACCTGCTCGACGGCGGCTTTCCCGACGGAGCACCCAGGTTCCGGGAGTTCCTGCGCGGTGTCGCCGAAGGGGATTCGCCGTCCCTCGAGCAGCTCTGCTCCACCCTTCGCGTGAGCCCCGAGGCCCTCGAAGAAGGGTTTCGCGGCTGGCTCTCGAAGAGCTACTGACGGTATTTCAGTGCGGCTGAGCCGTTCTCCTCAGGAGACCACCAGAGGCGCCGCGCCCGGCCGGGTGACCTCGCCCACTCTTCGCGCGTCCCCGACGCCGCTTGCGTGGAGCGCGGCGATTGCCGCAGCGGCCTCGGATTCGGGCAGGGCCACGAGGAGCCCGCCGCTCGTCTGCGGATCGATCAGCAGGGAGCGCCGGGGCTCGTCGAGCGCCTTTTCGTAGTGCAGCGAAGGGCCGGCGTGCGCGGCGTTCTGGGCGTTCGCCTTCGTCGTGATTCCTCGCCGGTACGCGTCCTCGGCGCCGGCGAGGAAGGGGAGAGCGTCGAACGAGATACGCAGCGTGAGGCCCGAGCCCCGGGCCATGCCGAGCGCGTGGCCCAACAGGCCGAACCCCGTCACGTCGGTCGCGGCATGGACCTCGAAGCGCGCGAGCGTCTCGGCGGCCACGCGGTTCAGCGTCGTCACCGCGTCGAGGCAGGGGCCGAAGATGGCGTCGGGCAGAGCCGATTTCCGGTTCGCGTTGAAGAGCACGCCGCTGCCGAGCGGCTTCGTCAGGAGCAGGGCGTCGCCCTCGCGCGCTCCCGAGTTCCTCCAGACGCGGCGCGGATCCACGAGGCCCGTCACGGCCAGGCCGAACTTCGGCTCGTCGTCGTCCACGCTGTGCCCGCCCGCCAGAGCGGCGCCGGCCTCGAGGACCTTCTCCGCGGCGCCCGCGAGGATCCCCGACAGGATGCGGGCCTCGAGCTTCGCCTGCGGAAAGAACACGAGATTGAGCGCCGTGACCGGCCGGCCCCCCATGGCGTAGACGTCCGACAGAGCGTTCGCGGCGGCGATACGGCCGAACAGCTCCGGGTCGTCCACGGGCGGCGTGATGACGTCGGCGGTCGTCACGAGCGCGAGCTCCTCGCTGATGCGGAAGACACCGGCATCGTCTCCGGTCTCGATCCCCACGAGAAGGTCCGGATGCGAGAGGGCGCCCTTCGGCAGCGTGGCGAGCAGCTCGGCGAGCCCGACCGGGCTCAGCTTCGCCGCTCACCCACAGGTGCGCGAGAGTCCCGTGAGCGTGTGCTTCAGGAAGAAGCTCATGGCCGATTCTCGCAGGGGTAGCATGCGGACGTGAGCAACGGGGCCAAGCGCCTTCCCCGGAAGGCCGCGCAGACCGGACCGCGGAAGCGGGCGTCCGAAGGCCGCGTGCTCGAGCCCGAGCTCGTCGTGCCCGACGAGACGCTCCCGCCCGACCTCGTCCTGCTGCGGCGGATCGCGCGCCTCATGGACGAGGCCGTGGACATTCCCGGCACGGGCCAGAAAGCCGGAGCGGATGCGCTCCTCGGGCTGTTTCCCGGCGTGGGCGACGCCGTCGCGGCCGGGGCGTCGCTCTTCATGATCTATTCCGCCCTGAGGCACCGCGTGCCGGGCCCGAAGGTCGCGAAGATGGCCGGAATCGTGGCGGTCGACGCCCTCCTGGGCTCGGTGCCCGTGATCGGCGACCTGTTCGACATCCTGTGGAAGAGCAACAGCTGGAACGCGGAGACCGTCATCCGGTACCGCGATGGCGAAAAGCCGCCGCGGCGCTTCGGGGAGATCGCGCTCGTCTTCTCCCTCGTCGCGCTCGTCCTCCTGGGGCTCTTCGCCGTGCCGTTCGTCCTCCTCGCGATCGTGGTCGCCCGGCTCCTCTCCTGATTCTCCGAAACGGAGCGAAACTCTCCGGAACGGAGGAGCCCGCTCCCGACGGGGCCTGCTTCCGGTCGGCATGGGTCCTGCTTTGCTTGGCAAAGCAGGAGGAATCATGGTCCGATCCCCGTTCGCCAAGGTCGTCGTCATCGGGCTCCTCGCGCTCGCGTTCGTCCTACCTCTCTCCTTCGTGCAGTCGGTCGTCTCCGAAAGGCAGGTCCGCAGGGACGAGGCCGTGAAGGAGATGAGCCAGAGCTGGGGCGCGCCTCAGACGCTCACCGGGCCATATGTCGCCGTCCCGTTCCGGGTCACCTGGGAGACCGCGGAGGGCAAGGTCGCGACCCGCCTCGAGACGCTGACGATCCTGCCGGAGGCCCTCGAGATCACGGGCACCCTCGTCCCCGAGGTGCGCCGGCGCGGGCTCTTCGCGGCCGTGCTGTACGGCCTCGACGTCTCGGTGAAGGGCCGCTTTCCGAAGTTCTCCGGAAACGGCGTGAGAGTTCCGGACGACGCGATCCTCTGGGAGCGCGCGACGCTCGTGCTGGGTCTGTCGGATACCCGGGGAATCCGCGAGAAATTCGCGCTCGTGTGGGGCGGAGCGCCCGTGGACTTCGCCCCGAGCCCGTTCTCCGAGCTGGTCGATGCCGGCGTGCACGTGAACCTGCCCGGGCTCGCGAACTCCGAGAGCCGCGACCGGGGGACGGAGTTCTCGTTCCAGGTGCATCTGTCGGGGAGCGAGACGCTCCATTTCGTGCCCGTGGCCCGCGAGACGGCCGTGAGCCTGTCGTCCACCTGGCCGCATCCGAGCTTCCAGGGCGCGTTCCTGCCAGAGACGCGGAGCATCTCGGAGGCCGGCTTCTCGGCCTCCTGGCGGGTCTCGCACTTCGGCCGGAACTATCCCCAGGAGTGGCGGAGCGACGAGCTGACCGGTGCCTCGGTGCGCGCGTCCCTGGAGGCCTCGGGCTTCGGTCTGAGGTTCTATCGGCCGGCGGACGACTACCAGCAGACGACGCGCGCGCTGAAGTACGGGCTCCTCTTCGTGGCGCTCACGTTCCTCACGTTCTTCCTGTTCGAGCTGTTCTCGGGTCTGAGGCTGCACCCGCTGCAGTACCTGCTGGTGGGCTCGGCGCTGGCGCTCTTCTATCTCCTCCTCGTGTCGCTCTCGGAGCACCGCGGGTTCCCGCAGGCCTATGGCATCTCGGCCCTCGCCGTCGTCGTGGTCACGAGCGGCTACTCGGCCGCGATCCTCGAGAAGAGGCTCCGGGCCGTCTCGGTGGCCGGCCTGCTGTCGGCTCTCTACGGATACCTGTTCGTCCTCCTGAGGCTCGAGACCTACGCGCTCCTCATGGGGGCTCTGGCGCTCTTCGCTCTGCTGTCTCTCGCGATGTACCTCACGCGGCGCGTGGACTGGTACGCCGTCGCGGCGCCGGACTCTCCGGCGCGTCGCGACGTGCCTCCCCGGATTCCGCAGGGCGTCTGATACCTTTCCCTTCGGTTCCCACGCTCAGCCGAAGGGGGTCGCGACCGACATGCCGTTCTCCGAGGTCCTGCCCGCGCTCCTCGCCGCCCAGCGGGAGGGGCGCGCCGTCGCCGTGGCAACGGTCGTGGACGTGCGGGGCTCGATGTACCGGCGTCCGGGCGCGCGGGCCGTTCTCGGGGAGCACGGCCCGCTCGCCGGCGTCGTCAGCGGGGGCTGTCT
>JAEUQS010000087.1 GCA_016789625.1 Acidobacteriota bacterium
GCAGGGACTCTTCGTGGGAACGAGCCGGGGACTCGGCTTCGTTCCGCGAGGAGGGCCGCGACGGGTGATCCGGGTCGGCGGCCTGCCGGCAGGCGCGGTGGGCGCGCTGCTGCCACGGGCCGACGGCACGCTGCTCGTCTCGATCGTGGACGAGGGGCTGTTCGCCGGCAGGCCCTCCGGGCCGGGAAGCGCCCCGGGTGCGAATCTGCAGTTCCAGCGGGTCGGAGACGACGCCGTCCCCGGACGCCGCGTCACGTGTCTGGCGACCGAGTCCGAGGCCTCCGGCGTGGCGTGGGTCGGCACCGTGGACCGCGGCGCGTACCGGCTGCGGGGCGACGTGTTCGAGCCCTTCGGCCTGCGCGAGGGTCTCGCCAGCCCGCGGGTCCACGCGATCTTCGAGGACCGCGAAGGCGTGCTCTGGTTCGGTACCGACTCCGGCCTCACGAAGCGCGCGCCGTCGGCGTTTCTGACCTACGCCGACGAGGACGGCGTTCCGACCGAAGCGGGTCTGTTCGGAATGGCCGAGAGCCGCGACGGATCCCTCTGGCTCGCGGGCTGGGAATCGGGTCTCGTGCGCCTCGCGCGGGATGGCACGGCGCGCACGTTCCAGGTGGCCGACGGCCTCCCGGACGGGCGCGTCACCGACATCGCGGCGCTCCCCACCGGTGACGTCGTCGTCGCGACGCGGCGAGGTCTGGCGCTCGTCGACGACCGGGGACGCGTTTCGAAGATGGAGCTGCCGAAGGAAGCGCCTCAGAGCATTCGCACGGTGGCGGTTCTCCCGGGCGGCGGTCTCGCGCTGGGCACCTCGGGCGAAGGCCTCACGCTCGTGGAGAACGGTGTCGCGCGGCGCGTCGGAGCGCCCGTGGGCAGCGAGGTGGGCGCCCTGTTCGTGACCCGCGACGGCACGCTCTGGGCCGGCGGCGCGGGCTGGGGCGCGGCCGCGATCCAGGGCGGCAAGGTCGTGGAGGCCCTCTCGAGCGCCGACGGCCTGCCGTCGAACCTCGTCAACGGGATCCTCGTCGACGCCCGGGGGCGCCTCTGGCTCGCGACCGACCGGGGCGTGTTCTGCCGGGAGAAGGCGGGCGGCGCGACGCGTGTCCTCGGCCGCTCCGCGGGGCTTCCCGACTCCTACGTCTACTGGGTCGGCGAGGATCTTCGCGAGGGGCTCTGGTTCGGGACGAATCACGGCGTCGCACGGCTCGACGCGGCGACCTCGGCGATCGACATCTTCACCGTCCACGACGGCCTCGGCGCGAACGAGTGCAACGAGGACGGCTTTCTCGTGGACTCCACGGGCCGCGTGCTCATCGCGACGGCGGGTGTTTCGGTGTTCCTCGGCCGGCCCCGCCCGCGGCGGGCCGCCGATCCGGTGGCCGTGATCACCTCCGCGAGAGCGGGCGGCCGTGATCTCGCCCAGTACCCCGAAGGGCTCCTCCCGGCTCGCGCCGGAGCCATCTCGTTCCGCTTCACCGCCCCGTCCTTCACGAGCGAGGGCTCCGTTCGCTTCCGGTACAGGTTGCGCGGACTCGACGACTCCTGGGTGCGCTCGGCGCCGGGCCAGGACGAGACGACCTACGGTGGGCTCGGGCCGGGCCGGTACGAGCTCGAGGTCCTGGCCGAGACGGCCGACGGCCGGGTTTCGCGGGCGCCGGCTCGGGCGGCCTTCGGGATCCGTCCCGTTTTCTACCGCACGATCACGTTCTCGGCGCTCGCTCTCGGGCTTCTTCTCGCGGCCATCGCCACGGTCGTGAGGCTGCGCGAGAAGCGTCTCGAGGCCGCGCGCGGTGCGCTCGAGAAAGAGGTGAGGGAGCGGACCGAGGAGCTGCGGCGGGCGAACGAGAGGCTCGCGTCCCTGGCCGTGACCGACGAGCTCACCGGCCTCGCGAACCGCCGGCGGATTCTCGAGGCGATGAACGAGGAGATCGCGTTCGCCCGGCGCCGGAACCTGCCGTTCTCCGTGGCGATGGCGGACCTCGACCACTTCAAGGACGTCAACGACGCGTCGGGGCACGCGGCCGGCGACCGGCTGCTCGTCGCGGCTGCGGCGGCGATGAAGGACGTCCTGCGCACCGAGGATCTTCTCGGACGCGTGGGCGGGGAGGAGTTCCTCGCCGTGCTGCCGGGTACCGATGCCGAGGGCGCGCGCGCCGTGGGCGAGCGGATCCGCAGGGCCGTCGAGAAGGCCGGGCTCGGGCCCGCGGGCCACCTTGCCACGACGAGCGTCGGGGTCGCCTCGATCGTGCCCGGCGTGACCGACGCGGGAGAGCTTCTCCGCCGCGCCGACGCCGCTCTCTACCGGGCGAAATCACTGGGCCGGAATCGGGTCGAGGCCTTCGAAGAGCCCGCCCGAAACCCGTAGCCCGCACAGAAGAAGGCGAGCGGAGCGGAAGGGTTCACCCCGAAAAAAATCAGCGATTGGCTCGGAGGGGGTTTGGGGGCACCGGCCATGGTGCCCCCAAGGAAGCTTCATACTCGGGCGAGCGCCGCGCCCCAGTGGAGGCCCGCACCGAGAGCGGTGAAGCAGACGAGGTTCCCGGGCTGGATGCGGCCCGCGCGCCGGGCCTCGTCGTACACGAGGGGCAGCGTCGCCGACGTCGTGTTGCCGTACTTCTGGATGTTGTTGAACACCCTTTCGTCCGGCAGCTCGAGGACCTTTTGCACCGCTTCGTTGATCCGGAGGTTCGCCTGGTGCATGAGCACCAGGTCGACCTCGTCGAGCGTCGCGCCCGCGCTCTCGAGCACGTCGCGTACCGCGGCCGGCATGAGCTGCGTCGCGAGCCGGAAGACCTGGCGGCCCTCGACGATCGGAACCGTGTCGAGGTTGTCCTGCATCTCGCCCGTCATGTAGGGCCGGTTCGCGCTGCCGCCGCCGGGAACGTAGAGCTTCTGCCAGTGCGCGCCGTCGGTGTACATGCGAAAGCCCAGGAAACCGCGCCCGTCCCCCGAGTCGTTCGCCTCCAGCACCAACGCTCCGCCGGCGTCGCCGAACAGCACCGCCCGGTCGCGCATGCCCGTGGCCTTCGCATACCAGCCGGGATCGCAGGGCCCTTCCGTCCGGCCGAGGAGCACGTCCCACACGCTCTCGGGCCACGGCATCAGCGAGCTGTGGACGTCGGCGCCCACGAGGAGGATGCGGTCGTAGGTGCCCGAGCGGATGAACGCATCGGCCGTCTGCAGACCCGAGAGGAAGCCCGCGCACTGCATGCGGATGTCGAGCGCGTGGGTCGTCTCCATGCCGAGCGCGGTGGCGAGGAGGCCCCCGTTGCCCGGAAAGTAGTGGTCGGGCGTCATCGTCGCGAAGATGACGAAGTCGATGTCCTTCGCGGTCAGCCCGGCGTTCTCGAGCGCGGCCTGTGCGGCGAGCACGCCGAGCGTCGAGGAGCCCTGGGCCGGATCCACGTAGCGGCGCTCGCGAATGCCGGTGCGCGGCACGATCCATTCGTCGGAGGTGTCCATGATCCGCGAGAGCATGTCGTTCGTGACGATGCCGGGCGGAACGTACATTCCGGAGCCCCGGATCACGGTGGTGCGCCTGGCCGGGCGGGATTCGGGAAGATCGCGGGGTTGAACGAGTTCCGTCACGGCGCGCGAGTCTACCGTGCCACGTTTCCGCGCCGGAGGCGTTTCCCGGCCCGGAGGGCTGAACAAGCTCACGTGTTAACGCGATCCACGAGCGTCGCGGTCGCGAGCGTCGCGGGCGCGAGCGTCGCGGTCGCGAGCGTCGCGA
>JAEUQS010000141.1 GCA_016789625.1 Acidobacteriota bacterium
TTTCACTACTTCGCCGTGAGGAAGATGCACTTCCTCCTTCGGGCGAAAGCGCTCGTCGCCTTTCCGGGAGGCTTCGGCACGCTCGACGAGCTGTTCGAGACGCTGACGCTCATCCAGACGCGCAAGATGCCGCGCATCCCCGTGGTGCTCTTCGATCGCGCCTACTGGGAGACGCTCGTGAACTGGCAGTTCCTGGTGGACGAAGGCACGATCTCGCCCGAGGATCTCGAGCTGATCGAGTACGCGGAGTCGGCCTCGGAGGCCTGGGACAAGGTCCTGCGCTTCTACCAGCGACCCGCACCGAGGCAGAGATGAGACACGAGCTCGCGGACTCTCACGGGCACCTGACGATGGTTTTCGAGGGCGGCGACGCGCGAGGCCGCTCCCGTCCCGCGACGCCGGCAGAGCTGGCGCTCCTCCTCCGGCGCGCGCACGACGCGGGGGTCACCCGCATCCTGGTGCCAGGCACGACCCGCGAGGACGCCCCGCGGGCCGTCGAGATCGCCGAGAAGCACGACGGCGTGTACGCGGCCATCGGGCTGCACCCCCACGAGGCCAAGGACTTCGACGAGGACGAGGATCTCCGCCGCTTCGAGGAGCTCGCGAAATCGAAGAAGGTCGTCGCGATCGGCGAGATCGGCCTCGACTACCACTACGACCACTCCCCACGCGACGTGCAGAAGAGAGTGCTCACCGCGCACCTCCGCTTCGCGAAGGACAAGGGGCTCCCCGTCATCCTGCACAACCGGGAGAGCGAGGCGGAGCTCCTGCCGATCCTGGAGGCCGAATATCGGGGCAGTCCCGAGGCGCTCCGCGGGGTGTTCCATTCCTTCTGCGCCTCGAAGGAAACGGGGCAGCGGGCGATCGAGCTCGGCTACCTCGTGAGCTTCTCGGGGATGATCACGTTCCGCGCCGCCGAGAACGTGCGCCAGGCGGCCGCGGGGCTTCCGCTCTCCTCGATGCTCGTCGAGACGGACGCGCCCTATCTCGCGCCCGTGCCGCACCGCGGCAAGCCGAACGAGCCGGCGTACCTGCCGAAGACCGCAAAGACGCTGGCCGACGTCCTCGGCGTGAGCCTCGAGGAGGCCGCCCGGGCGACGACGGAGAACTTCAAGCGGCTCTTCCGGGTGCCCTGATGGCACGGCTTTCCCGCAGAGACTTCGAGGCTCTCGTGGAGGAGGCTCTCCAGGAGCTTCCCCCCGAGTTCCAGAGGCGGCTCCACAACGTGGTGATCGCCGTCGAGGAGGAGCCGTCCGAGGAGGACTACGACCTCACGGACACGCCCGACGACGCGGACCTCCTCGGGGTCTACAGGGGGCCGCTCGGAACCCAGCGGCACTTCGACGAGCTGCCCGTGCTCCCGCCTCAGATCGCGATCTTCCGGGGCCCCATCCTACGCGCCACCTCGACGCGTCGCGAGGCGATCGACGAGATCAAGGACACCGTCGTCCACGAGCTCGGTCACTACTTCGGGCTCGAGGATGAAGACATGGACTACTGACCGCAAAGAGAAAAGCCCGGGTTTCCCCGGGCTTCCTGGATCCGAACGGCTGAACCCGATATTGGGTTCGTCGTGACTCAGCGGTTGCCGCCGCCGGGACGGCCGCCGCGGAAGCCGCCGCCGCCACCGGGACGGGGGCCGCGGTCGTCGAACCTGCGGGGGCCACGGTCGCTGAAGCGGGGACGGTCGCCCTGGTCGGCGTTCTCGCCGCCTTCGGCACCGGCCGCCGCGGCCACGAGGCCGAGGCGGTCCATGTCGGCCTGCGTCTCCTCGGGGGAGAGCGCCTGCCGGCGGGAGAGCTTGACCTTCCCGTTGACGGGGTCGATCGCGATGATCTTGACCTTCACCTTGTCACCCAGCTTGACGACGTCGGTCGTCTCGCGGACGCGGCCGGGGGCGAGCTCGGAGATGTGGACGAGTCCGTCGAGACCCGGGAGGATCTCGATGAACGCGCCGTACGGCTCGACCCGCTTCACGGTGCCCGTGTATTCCGTGCCGATCTCGGGCACGGTCGTGAGCTGGCGGATCGCGTCGAGGCACTTCTCGGCCGCGCCGAGATCGGCCGAGGCCACCGTGACGGTGCCGTCGTCCTGCACGTCGATCTTGACCGAGTATTCCTTCTGGAGCGCGCGGATCGTCTTGCCGCCGGAGCCGATGACGTCGCGGATCTTCTCCTCGGGAACCACGATGGTGAGGAGCCGGGGAGCGTGGCTCGAGATCTCGGTGCGCGAGATGCCGATCACCTGGTCCATGGCGTCGAGGATGTGGAGGCGGCCGCGCCTGGCCTGCTCCAGAGCGGCGGCGAAGATCTCCTTCGAGATGCCACCGATCTTGATGTCCATCTGAAGGGCCGTCACGCCGGCGCGCGTGCCGGTGACCTTGAAGTCCATGTCGCCGTAGTGGTCTTCCTGGCCGGCGATGTCGGTGAGGACGGCCCAGTTGTCGCCTTCCTTCACGAGACCCATCGCGACGCCGGCGACGGAGGACTTGAGGGGCACGCCCGCGTCCATGAGGGCGAGCGAGCCGCCGCACACCGTGGCCATCGAGGAGGAGCCGTTCGATTCGAGAATGTCGCTCACGACACGGATGGTGTACGGGAACTCCTTCTCGTCGGGCAGAACGGCCTGGAGCGCGCGCCAGGCGAGGCGGCCGTGGCCGATCTCGCGGCGGCCGGGCGACCCGAACCTCTTGACCTCACCCACCGAGAACGGCGGGAAGTTGTAGTGGAGCATGAAGTTGCGCTCCGACTCGCCCTCCAGCTCCTCGATGAGCTGGGTGTCGTCGGACGTGCCCAGCGTCACGGTGACGAGGGCCTGCGTCTCGCCGCGGGTGAAGAGCGAGGAGCCGTGCGTGCGGGGGAGGACGCCGGCCTCGATCGTGAGCTTGCGAACCTGGTCGAAGGAGCGTCCGTCGAGACGCTGCCTCTTGCCGAGGATCGTCTCGCGCGTGAGCGTCTCGACGAGCTCGCCCATGCAGCGCTTGACCATCTTGCGGAGGTCGGGCTGGTCCTCCGGCACCATGTCGACGGCGGCCTTCTTGACTTCCTTGATCTTGGCGTAGCTCTCGATCTTGCCCACGTGGGTGAGAGCGGCCATGAGCGGACCGTCCCAGCGCGCGCGGACCTCGCGAACGAGCTCCTCGGGGAGGGGAGCGGGGCTCTGGAAGTTGCCCTTCTGGATGCCCGTGCGGCGCTGGAGCTCCTCGATGCCCGCGATGATCAGCTGCACGCCGCGGTGGCCCTCGAGGATCGCCTCGAGCATGAGCTCCTCGGAAACCTCCTTGGAGCCGGCCTCGACCATGGTGACGCCGTCCCGCGTGCCCACGACGACGAGGTCGAGGGACGATTCGGTGCGCTCCTTGGTCGTCGGGTTGAGAACGAACTTGTCGCCGATCCGCGCGCCGCGGACGCCGGCGAGGACCGAGTGGAACGGGATGGGGTTGAGCGCGAGCGCCGCGGCCGCGCCGTTGATCGCGAGGACGTCGGGATCGTTCTCACCGTCGGCCGAGAGCACGAGGGCGACGATCTGCGTCTCGTGGTTGAAGCCCTCGGGGAAGAGCGGCCGCACGGGGCGGTCGATCATCCGGCACGTGAGGATCTCCTTCTCCGTGGGGCGGCCTTCTCTCTTGAAGAAGCCGCCGGGGATCTTTCCGGCCGCGTACTGGTATTCCTTGTACTCGACCGTGAGGGGGAGGAAGTCGATGTCCTTCGCTTCCTTCGTGAAGCAAGCCGTGACGAGCACCCACGTGCCGCCCATCTTGACCACCGCGGAGCCGTCCGCCTGCTTGGCGAGCTTGCCCGTCTCGATGATCAGGGAGCGGCCGCCGAGGTCGATCGCAACCGTCTCGTGCATGAATTTCCTTTTCTAGGCCCGTGGCCTGGTTCCGTG
>JAEUQS010000152.1 GCA_016789625.1 Acidobacteriota bacterium
GCGGCCAAGATCGAAGGGCGCGTCTAGGAGACGGTACTCGCCGGCGGGATCCTCACGGTGGCCGTGGGAGGCCTGCTCACGCACGCCCCCGCGGGTTCCGCGTCGAGCGCGGGCCTCGAGCTGGATCTGACCGGTGCGCTCACGCTGCAGCCGGGAGGCAACCTCGACGTGAGCGGCGCCGGACTGCCGTGGAACGTCGCTCCGCCGGGCGACGCGCTGCCCTCCGGCGCCTTCATCGGCGGGAGCCACATCGGCCGCGGCGGGACGGCGGCGAGCCTGGCGGCTTCGGGCGCCACGTTCGGCAGCGTCGAGAGGCCCCGGGAATTCGGTGCCGGGAGCGGATCTTCCACCGGCGCGTCGGTACGGGGCGGAGGCCGGGTTCACGTGAAGGCGGGCAGCGTCGTTTTGGGCGGCGCGATCCGCGCGAACGGCGCTCCCGCACAGAGCTCTCCGCGGGCGGGCGGCGGCGCGGGCGGCTCCGTCTTCATCGAGGCTGGGAATATCGCGGGCGACGCGCCGATCGAGGCCAAGGGCGGGCCCGCCGTCACGCTCTCCGGCGGAGGCGGCGGTGGAGCCGTGACCGTGCGATTCACAGGCACGTCGAGCGGCACGTGGAGGTCGCTGTCGAGCGCACGTGGCGGCCAGCTCTCGAGCGCGGCGGCGCTCGAGAACGCGGGCGCCGGCAGCCTTCTCGTCGTGGGTCCCGCGACCCCCCTCGGAGAGCTGCGCATCGACAACTCCGGCACGCTGCCCGGGCAGGCGACGGAGTTGCCCGCGCTCGGCAACGGCACCGCTCAGGCCGGATCCTCGGGGGCTCTGCTGAAGACGGGACGCGCGACGCCTGTGCCGCAGTTCTTCGCCGGCCACTTCGTCGAGGTGTCGACGGGGGCGATGCTCAAGGGCACGTATCGCATTGCCGCGGTCTCGGGCGGCGATCTCACGCTCGAGAGTGCGTCGGGCCCGGCGCCCGCCGTCCAGCCCGGAGACACGTTCCAGGGCGTCTATCGCGTCGACGCGTTCGCGCTGGCCGGGTCGGAGTCGTTCACCTCGCCCGATCCGATTCGCGGCGCCTTCTATCTCACGAACGCCACGCTGGCCTCGCCGATCTCGGCGGGCCTCACGGCGAACGGCACGGTGGAGCTCTCGTCGCCCGCGTCGGCCGGTGGCTTCCCGGTGACGTTTACGTCGAGCAGTCCCGTGGCCGCTCCGGCTCCCGCGATGGTCACGATCCCGGCGGGCGCGACCTCGGCTCCGTTCAGCGTTGCCACGACGGCCACGGGCGTCACGGTGAACGCGGTGATCACGGCTCAAGCCGGTGGGTCCTCGCGGAATCTCCCGCTCGCCGTCGTGCGCGAGATCCTCTCGGATCTGTCGTTCACCACGACCCCCACGGTGACGGGCGGCTCGAATCGCGTGCTCCGCGCGACGCTTTCGCTGGCCGCCGGACCGGGCGGCGCGTTCATCCCGGTGACCAGCTCGTCGCCAGCGGCCCCGCTCTCGCCCGGCGCCGGGATCTCGATCGCACAAGGGGCGACGCAGGGCACGTTGAGCATTCCCACGATCCCGGTCGACGCCGTGACCGTCGCGGACCTCACGGGGACCTACGCGGGAACGACCATCCAGAAGCCCCTCACGATCAACCCGCCGCTCGTGAACAACCTGACGCTGACCCCGCAACGAGTTTCCGGGAACACCTCTGTCACGCTCGCCGCGTTCCTGAACGCCGCCGCCGGGCCCGCCGGGGCCGACGTCGTGCTGACGGCCGCGAACCCTGCAGTCGTGCCCCTGCCCGCGACGATCCGCATCAATCCGGGAGCGACCACGGCCTCTCTGACGTTCACGACGGGGAGTGTCTCGAGCTACACCGTCGTGCCCATCACGGGCACGTTCAACGGCACCGCGAGCCGCGATCTCAATGTCACCCCTGAGGTGCTCATTGACGTCACCGTGAGCGCCTCGCCCATCGTGGGCGGCAATCCGGTGACCGGAAACGTCGTCCTTTCGCAGGCCGCGAGCACCGGTGGCACCGGCGTGCGGGTCGAGCTCCTCGACGCCGTGGGCACCGTCCTCAGAAGCACGACGGTCACCGTACCCGCGGGCAGCACGTCGACTCCATATTCGCTGCTGGCCCCTGCCGTGGCGGCGCCGATGAGCGCGAGCGTGAAGGCCTCCTACTCGGGGATCGAGAAGTCCGCGGCGGTGACGCTCAACCCGGCCAGCCTGCTTTCCCTGACGACGCCGGCCACGATCGGCGGCGGCCAGACGGTGACGGGGACGATCAACCTCGACGGTCTGCCGTCGGCTCCCATCCAGGTCACGCTCGAGAGCTCGAACCCCGCGGTCG
>JAEUQS010000165.1 GCA_016789625.1 Acidobacteriota bacterium
AAGGGCGGGCGGGCGAGCTCTGAAAACGCTCGCGCCAGAGCCGCGAACGGGTCCTGGCTCCGCGAAGACGAAGGAGCTGCCACGGTCCCCGGGCTACAGGAGACCCTTGTCGGCCATCTCCTGGAACTCCAGGCTGTAACGGGCCCAGGGAACCGCCTCGAGCCGCTTCTCCTCGATCGGCTGGCCGGAGCCCACGCAGACGCCGTAGGTGCCGGCGTCCATGCGCTTGAGCGCCTCCTCGATGAGGATGAGCGTCTTGCGGTCGCTCTCCGAGAGCGAGTAGGCGAACTCCTTGGTGTAAGCCGAGGTGGCACGGTCGGCCATGTCCTGTGCGGACTCGTCGATCGTCTCGTCGGAGATCTGGCGGTTCTTGTGGAGGTCCTCGATCAGCTCGGCCTGCTTGGCGAGAAGCTTCTTGCGAAAGCGGTCGAGCCGGTCGGCGCCGCTCTCTTTCGAATCCTTCTTGGTGGCCTTGGGCGGGGCTGCGGTGGCGGTTGCGCTCTTCGTCGGCATCGGAAACCCTCGACTCATTTGGAATACGCGACGCCCGAAAGCGTGGCGACGGCCCGGTAGATCTGCTCCGCCAGCACGACGCGGGCGAGCTGGTGTGGAAGCGTCAGCCGGGAAAGGGAAAGAATATCACGTGAAGCCGCTCGCAGAGCGGGGTCCAGCCCGAACGCTCCACCCAGGACGAACGTTACGGAGCTGGGGCCGGCGTCCAGCCAGCGCCTCAGATCGCGCGCGAGATCGGGGCTCGAGCGCTCCTTGCCGCCCGCGTCGCAGAGCACGACGTGGTCTCTCGGCGCGAGCGCGGCCGTGAGCCGCTCCGCCTCCTTCGCCAGGAGGCGCGGGACGTCGGGCTTGCGCCCCGGCGTCTCTTCTTTCACGACGAAAAGCTCGGTTTTCACGTGGCGGCTGGCTCTCTCGACGTAACGCTCGACGCCGCGGGCGTATTCCCCTTCGTCGCTCTTCCCCACGGCCAGGATGCGGATGCGGCTCACGCGTGCCCGCGGGCGTAGAGCGTCTTCCGCGCGACGCCGAGCCGACGCGCCGCCTCGGCGACGTTGCCTCCGCACTCCTCGAGGACGAGCTGGATGTAGGCGTCGGTGAGCCTGCGGAGCGTCCACCCCGAACGGGCCGCGAGCGTCAGCACCGCTTCGGGCTCCGAGGCGTGCGCGAGCCCCAGGTGCGACTCCTCGAGCGACCTCGCGCCCGCGGCCTGAGCCTCGAGAGCCCCCCGCTTCAAAACGTTCTCGAGCTCCCGGAAGTTCCCTCGGAAGGGGTGCTTCAGGAGGGCGTCACGGGCCCCCGCCGAAAGAGGCAGGGCGATCCCCTGAGCTCTCAGAAAGGCCCGGGCCGCGGGCAGGAGATCGGTACGCCGCTCGGCGAGCACGGGCAGCCTCACCGTCACGACGGCGAGCCTGTAGAACAGGTCCTCCCGGAACTCGCCGGCCCGCATCCGGCGGGGCAGGTCGGGGCCGGCCGAAGCCACGAAGCGCGCGCGCAGCCGCGTCTGGCGCGTGCCGCCGACCCGCTGGAGGACGCGCTCCTCGAGGAGCCGCAGGAGCTTCCCCTGAGCGCGCAGCGACAGCGCGTCGATGCGGTCGAGATAGAGGGTGCCGGCGCCCGCGCCTTCGAGCAGCCCGGGCTTGCCCGACATCGCGCCCGTGAAGGCGCCCCGCTCGTGCCCGAAGAGCTCGCTCTCGAAGAGATCGTCGGCGACGGCCGCGAGGTCGACCCTCACGAACGGCTCCGCGGCGCGCGCCGAGCGCTGGTGGAGCAAGGCGGCCAAGCGGTCCTTGCCTGTGCCGGGGGCTCCGAGCAGGAGGACCGTGGCGTCCGAGTCCATGGCCCGTGTGAGCCGGACGAGCTCCTCCCGGAGCCCGCGGTGGCGCGTCAGGAAGAGCGGGGCCCCCGTGGATTCGGTGTCCCCTCCCGACACGCCGTCCTCAGCCGTTGGGGCCGGCGGGGGCGAAGCTCGCGGTCTCGTCGGGGGCATCGCCCCAGAGCCGCTCGAGACTGTAAAAGCGGCGCGCTTCCTCGTTGAAGACGTGAAACACCACGTCGCCGTAATCGAGGAGGATCCACGTGGCCTGCTGGAAGCCCTCGATCGAGAGCGGCCGCCGCCCGGTGGCCTTCAGCGTCAGCTCGATGCCGTCGGACAGCGCCTGCGCCTGACGGTCGTTGCTCGCCGTCGCCAGAACGAAATAGTCGGCGAGGGAGGTCAGCTCACTGAGCTTGAGGACGACGAGCTTCTCGGCCTTGCGGTCGAGGAGGGCGGAGACCCCCGTCGCGACGAGCTGCTTGAGCTTCTCGTCGACGGCCTTGCTGCGCTCCTCGCGTTCTCTCTCGCGGCCTTCCCCCCCGGCCTTCGCCTTCTGCATCGTCGCGGCGATGAGGTCGTCCACGGAGCCCGGACGGGGAAGGTGCTTGGGGATCAGGGGGGCGTTGGGAGCCTTGGCGCGGGGCGCGGGCTTCTTGCGCTCGCGATCCTCCCGAACGGGCGCGGGCGCGCTCTTCAGCTTCGATACAGGTTTCGCTTTCGCAGATACCTTTCGACCGCTGGCGGGAGGCTTCCCTGAAGGGGGCTTGGACTTGGACTTCGGAGTGCGTTTCTGATCCACGTGGAGGAGATTGTAACGGGCTCGTTCCCGCCCCAGAAGACCGAGCCTCCCGGCGCCTCGTCCCGGGGAGTCGCGCCCTCGGGGGCGAGGCGCGCGCGGAACGCCTCGGAGACGCCGTCGCGGCAGACCGTGTAGGTGTCCGTTCCGCGGGCCACGAGGACCACGCGAAACTCCTCGAGGATGGCGGCGGTGCTCCTCCACGTGTGGAGCGTGAGCCAGGAGTCGGTGCCCAGGACGAGCAGGATCTCGTCGCCCGTTCGCTCCTCGCGAAACCGTCTCAGCGTGTCGATGGTGTAGCTCGTGCCCGTGCGCGAGATCTCGTCGAACGAGAGGCTCAGCGCGGGATACCCGTCGAGTGCCAGGGCCAGCATGGCGACGCGGTCCCACGAGGTCGCGCGCGGGCCGTCGGGCTTGTGCGGAGGCACGGCCGCCGGAACGTAGACGATCTCGTCGAGGCCGAGCTTCTCCCGCGCGGCCTCGACGGGAACGACGTGCCCCAGGTGGACGGGATCGAACGACCCGCCATAGAGGCCGACCAGCCGGGACATCAGGGCTCTCCGGTCTCGGCTTCCACGGCCTCGGCAGGATCCCGCTCCGGGCCGGGAGGAGTGAGGAACCTGACGGGCGCGACGCGCACCGGGGCGGTCTCCTCGAGGCGCCGGCCGAGGTGCGTCAGGAGGGGATCGAGATCCTTCTTCGCGGCGGCGGAGATCGCGAAGAAGGGAATGCCCCGCTTCTTCGCAGCCTTCTCGACGGCCTTCACCTGCTCCGGCGTCGCGGCGTCGCTCTTGTTCGCGACGAGGATGCGCTCGCGCTTGGCGAGCTCCTCGGCGAACGACGCCATCTCGTGCTCGATGATCCGGATCGTCTTCTCGGCCTCGGTGCCCAGCCCCCGCGTCGTCTCGGCCAGGAAGGCCGAGGCGTCGACCATGTGGACGAGGATGCGCGAGCGCTCGACGTGCTTGAGAAAGCGGATCCCCAGGCCGTGGCCCTCGTGCGCGCCCTCGATGAGCCCGGGCACGTCGGCGGCGACGAACGTCTTGAAGCGATCCCAGCTCACGACGCCGAGGTTCGGGACGAGCGTCGTGAACGGGTAGTCGGCGATCTTGGGTCGCGCGGCCGAGATGGCGGCGATGAGCGTGGACTTCCCCGCGTTCGGAAGCCCCACGATCGCGACGTCGGCGAGGAGCTTGAGCGTCAGCGCGAGATCCCGCTTCTCGCCCTCGACTCCCGGGTCCGAGCGGCGCGGCGTGCGGTTCGTGGACGACGAAAAGCGCGCGTTGCCGCGTCCGCCCATGCCGCCCCGGGCCACGAGAACGGCCTGTCCGTCCTCGGTGAGGTCCGCGATGAGCTCGCCCGTCGTCGCGTCGTTCACGAGCGTGCCCACGGGAACCGGCACGTCGACGCTCCGGCCGTTGCGGCCATGGCAGTTGGAGCCCTCGCCGTGGCCGCCGCGCCCCGCCGCGTATCTCCGCTGGAAGCGGAAGGGATAGAGCGTGGTGAGCGCGGCGTCGGCGACGATGCGCACGCTGCCTCCGTCGCCCCCATCGCCCCCGGACGGGCCGCCCTTGGGGATGCCCTTCTCGCGGCGGAACGCGACGCAGCCGTTTCCGCCGTCACCGGCCAGCACGTGGATGAGGGCTTCGTCGAGAAACATGGATGAGCTTCCTTCTTGGGTTCCCAAACACGAACGCCCTGCGCGCGGCAGGGCGTTCGTCGAGGCGAGGGCCGTTGCCCTTGAAGACTACGCGCTCTGCGCGGCGGGAGCGGAGGAGGAGGGGATGATCGAGACGAACCGGCCCATGCGGCCCTTGTCGTGGAACTGCACCACGCCGGTGACCTTCGCGAACAGGGTGTCGTCCTTGCCGCGGCCGACGAAGGCGCCCGCCTTGAGGGGGGTTCCGCGCTGCCGGACGAGGATCGAGCCGCCGGTGACGAGCTGGCCGGCGAAGCGCTTCACGCCGAGGCGCTGGGCGTTCGAGTCGCGGCCGTTACGGGATGAGCCCTGACCTTTTTTATGTGCCATTTGGGTGCCTCGCCTTAAGCCTTGATGCTCTGGATCTTGATCTCGAGGAGATCCTGCCGGTGACCGTGGATCTTCTGGTGACCCTTGCGCTTCTTCTTCTTGTAGGCGAAGACCTTCTCGCCGCGCATCTCGCGAACGACCGTGGCCTTCACGGAGGCCCCGTCGACGAGAGGCTTGCCGAGCGTGACGCTGTCGTCGCCGCCGATGGCCACGACCTCGTTCAGGGCGAGCTCGTCGCCCTTGCTCAGCATCTCCTTGGAGACGCGCTCGATCTGCAGCGTCTCGCCCTCGGCGACGCGGTACTGCTTTCCCCCGGTGCGGATGACGGCGTACATGGTGGAACCTCCAAGACCTGGGACCTGGTTTGAGGCCGGAGAGCGCGCTGGGCGCACTCCTGGCAAAGGGCCGCAGAAAATACCACACGGCCAGGGGGCTGTAAAGAGGAGACAAAAGAGAAGACGACTACCGCACGCCTAGCGCCCCAGGTCTTCGAGCACCCGGGGAGGGAGATAGGCCCGCAGCTCGGCGAAGTCCATGGCCGGGTTGCTGCCCGTCTCGAAGATCGCGAGGGAGGCCTTCTTCATCGGGATCGCCGTGCGGGTTCCCCCGAGGAGGAGCCGCGCGAAGAGGCGCCCGAGGAGCGGCTCGTGCGAGACGAGGAGCACCGACTTCGGCTTTCGCGTCGAGAGCTCGTGGAGCACCTCGTCGGGCTCGGCCGAGGGCACGAGGTTGCGGGTGACCTCCACCGCGCCCCGGAACCGGCAGGCGGCGATGACGGGCTCGGCCGTCTGGCGGGCCCGCACGAAAGGCGAATGGAGCACGAGATCGAACTCGGGCGCGAGGCGGGAGATCGCGCGGGAGACCGGCTTCATGCGCGCGAGACCGCCGTCGGTGAGACGGCGATCCTCGTCGAGCCCCGAGGGCGAAATCTCCTCGGCGTCCGAGTGCCTGAGCAGGTGGATGCGCATGGGTTTACCGGGATTGTAGGCGCGGGGCCGCGCGAGGCCCCGGGACGGTCAGGCGCGCAGGTCGCGCAGCAGCTCCTCGCGGGTGTCCCTCGAGAGTTCCACCTCCGCGCGGTAGGCCGGGTGCTCGACGACGAGCTTCACGCTCTGCGCCGATTCGAAGGAGGCCCTCTCGGCGTCCGTCTTCGCCACCGGAAAGACAAGGTACTGCACCGCGGAAATGCGGTCGTCCCGGTGCTGCCCGCCGTCGAACGTCGCGTACGCGCGCCGTCCGTCGATGTCGAGCCACAGGCACTTTCCGCTCGCGAGGCCGATGAGCCGGTCCAGCTCGGGCTGGATCTCGGGCTCCTTCTGGATCTCGATGAAGAGCGTCGCGGCAACCTCGCCGTCGCCCGGCAGGAGGTCGTTGTAGACCTCGACCTCTTCCTTCACGCGATCCGGATGCACGATGCGCTCGGCGCGGCACATCTCCTGGATCTGGTTGAGCACCGTGATGCGGTTCTCGAAGACCAGCGACATCTTCGTGCCGAGGAAGAGCCGCCGGCGGGCCTTGGTTTCCATGACGCTCTTGCGCCACTCGTCGCGG
>JAEUQS010000192.1 GCA_016789625.1 Acidobacteriota bacterium
AAGATGCCGCGTACGAGCGTGCAGAAGACGGGGCCCGGGTTTCCGCGGGCGTTGCCCGTGGCCCGCGTGCTCTGCGCCATGCAGCCGCCTCCACAGAGGCCCTCCACCTCGCAGCCCGCGCAGCCCTCGACGCGGTCGCCCGTGCGGTCCTCGTAGAGCGGAAGCACGGGCAGCGAGGGGCCGCGCTCGGCGTCCTCGAGCGCGCCATAGCGGCTGCCGGGAATCGCGTGACAGACGATCAGGTCGCCGCCGGGACCGACGGAGAGCTCGGAGTTCGTCACGGAGCAGAAGTGACCCGAAGCTCCCTGCTCGTCGAGCAGAGCGTCGTACGCCCAGAAGAGCTTGCCGCCCACGGGCAGCCCCGCGTCCCGGCAGAAATCCAGCACGGAGAGATAGAACGACAGCAGCTCCTCGCCGTGGGCCTCGTCTCCGCCGGGCGAGAGGATCGGCTCGAGGGACAGCATCACCGGAGCGTCGCCGTGCCGGTCTCTGAGGTCTGCCGCGTAGCGCGCGAGATCGAGGAGCCCGTGCCGGTTGTGCTCCCCCACCACGGCGCTCAGCGACATGGGGATCCGCGCGGCCGCGAGGAGGTTCGCCGCGCGGTCCACGTCCTCGAACGTGCCCCGTCCGCTCTTGTACGTGCGGAGACGGTTGGTCTCCGGGCCCACGCCGTCGAGGCTGAGCGCGACGCTGAGCCGCCCCTCCTTCGCCGCGAACGCCGCGACCTGCTCTTCCCGCAGGAGCGTGCCGTTCGTGTTCACGATGAAGCGGGGCGCGGGGGAAAGGCCGGTGTCGGCGGTGTCGAGCACATGCTGCATCACGCCCCAGTTGAGGAGCGGCTCGCCACCGAAGAAGCGGATGGTCGAGCGTTCGAGATCGCCCGGCAGGAGCAGGTCGCGCCACGCGGCCACGGCCCGGTCGGCCACGTCGACCGTCATCGCGCGCCGGGTGCGGCTGCCTTCGTAGCAGTACGAGCAGCCCATGTTGCAGGCGTCCTCGAGCGCGAGGCGGAGGTGCTTGCCGCGTTTTTTCGGGTAGGCACCGCTCTGCCAGCGGGCCACGAGCGGGTCCTCGGGCGGCATCGCCTCGAGCACGGGCCGGAGCTCGTCGACCTCGAGGTTGCGCCCCGAGATTTCCGTGAGCGCACCGCCCTCGGCCCGCGCCAGAACGTACCCGCCCGACATGCGGTTGTAGAGGAGCGCGTGACCCTCTCTCTCGAAGATGCGAAGCGGTTGCCCGAAGGCGGATCGATCGGCCACGCGCCCTTGGAGATTCGAAGCCCAGGAATCGAGCGTCTCTTCGAGGGTGGCCCCCAATGCCGTGAACGGCTCCTTCAGCGCGTGGAGGCGCGCGGACGCGAGCCCGTGGAGGAGGGTCTCGAGCCCGTGGAGTCCCGCGAGATGGGAAACGAGGTCATGGGCCAGGAGATAGGCCGGGTTCTCGTCCACGGGGCGGTTCGAAAATTCGAGAAGGCTCGTCGCGGAAGACCGCGTTCCCCCCCAACGACAGTCGAGCGCGAACGCTCGGAAAGCCTCCAGCCGCACCGCCGCTTCGGGAAGCCGGTCCGGCTCGACGGGTGGCTGCGCGAGCTCCTCACAGAGACCCTCCTCGAGCCACACGGGCACCCGGATCCCGCACTTGCGCAAAGCGAGATGCGCCACCTCGTGCAGGAATCCGCGGCGCAACGCGGCCATCCGCTCACGTCCGCCATGCGCGCGCACACCGTCGAGCGCTTCGAGGTTCACGAGGAGAATCGAGTGGAAGATCGTCGCGGTCATCCAGCCGCCGCTCTCGACGCCGAGCACGTTCGCGAACGCGGACTCGTTCGCCGCGCCGAAGACCGCGATCGGCACGTCGCCCGGCCGGAGAAACGCGGGAAGCTCCGCGAGCGCGGTCTCGAGAAGGGGCGCCCAGCTTTCGAGCCGCGCCAGATCCCCGGTCGAGGCGGCTCCGAGCCGGAGGCCCGGAAGCTCCTTGCCGGCGCCCGCCAGATGAACCATGAGAGCGGTATCCGAGTCGACGTCGGGCGGCGCCAGCAGCCGGCGCGAGCGCAGGACGTCGACGATGCCGCGAAGGTCGTGTCCGTCGATCTCCTGCGACACGGCGGCGAAGCTCGAGCCACCGGGCCCGAGGAAGCTGCCGAGGACCTCGACGACCCCCGGCGAAACGACGACGGCGTTCTCGGGCGCGAGAGCGTGCTCGAGACGCACCTCGCCGCCACCCGCATCCGAGATCCGAAGATCGAGAGTGGGCTGGAGATCCTCGAAGTCGGGATCCTCTTCCGAGAGCCGCGCCACCGCTCGGGCCGTCGCGCACTCGGGCTCGGCGAGCACCGTCTCGCCCGTGTGATAGCGCACCATCATCTTGAGGTAGCCCTGACAGCGCGACTGCAGCACACAGGTCGCGCAGCTCGCGATCACACGAGCCCAGGACTCCGCGGTCC
>JAEUQS010000193.1 GCA_016789625.1 Acidobacteriota bacterium
CCGCGACGACGCGCTCGCGAACCTCCACGTGGAGCTCCCCATCGTGGTCGTGGGCGGCGGCCTCACCGCCATCGACACGGCCACCGAATCCCTCGCGTTCTATCCGCTGCATGCCGAGAAGACGCTGCGGCGCACCGAGGCGCTCGAGGCCGAGAAAGGCGCCGAGGCCGTGCGCGCGGGCCTGAACGCCGAGGAGAGAGAGACGCTCGACCGGCTCTGCGAGCACGGCCGCGCCGTGGCCGCCGAAAGGAAGCGCGCGAAGGAAGCCGGCGAGACGCCGCGCTTCGTCGACCTCTGCAACGCCTGGGGCGGCGCCACCATCGCGTACCGCCGCTCCATGGAAGAGTCCCCGGCCTATCGCCTCAACCACGAGGAGGTTCACAAGGCGCTCGAGGAGGGCATCTCCTTCGCCGAGAACCTGGACCCCGTGGAGTGCATCCCGGACGCCCACGGCTCGCTCGAGAAGGTCGTCTTCCGCAGGAAGAGCGGCGAGCTCGTCACGCTGCCGTGCCGGACGCTCCTCATCGCGGCGGGCACGGCTCCCAACGTCACGTACGAACACGAGCACCCGGGCTCCATGGGCCTCGACGGCCGCGGCCGCTTCTTCGCGCCGCACGCGGCCGTGAAGAACCCCGACGGCACGTTTCACCTCGAGGCCCGGCCCGACGGCGCCGGCGCGTTCTTCACGGGCGCCAACCAGGGCGGCCGCTTCGTGTCGTACTTCGGCGACAACCATCCCGTCTACGCGGGCTCGGTGGTGAAGGCCATGGCCTCGGCCAAGCACGGAGCCCCGAAGATCCGCGAGCTCTTCGGCGAAGAGCTCGACGCGTTCGAGGCGGCTCTCTCCGCGGGCACTGCCGAAGACCGCTGGCCCCGCTGGACGGAGTTCACGAACGTCCTCGACGACCTGCTCGTCGCGCGCGTCGTGCGGGTCGACCGTTTGACGCCCACGATCGTCGAGGTCATCGTGAAGGCCAAGGCCGCGGCCCGGAACTTCCACCCGGGACAGTTCTACCGCTTCCAGAACTACGAGGCCTTCGCGTCGCGCCGCGGCAACCCGCCGCAGCCCCTTCTCATCGAGCCCTGCGCGCTCACGGGAGCGTGGGTCGACAAGGAAGAGGGCCTGCTCTCCATGATCGCGCTCGAGATGGGCGTCTCGAGCCGGCTCTTCGCGAGCCTCGAGCCGGGTGAGCCCGTCATCGTGATGGGACCCACCGGGTCCCCCACGGAGCTGCCCGAGAACGGCACCGTCATCCTCTGCGGCGGCGGGCTCGGGAATGCCGTGCTCTTCTCGATCGGCAAGCTCGCGAAGGAGCGCGGCAACCGCGTCGTCTACTTCGCGGGCTACAAGAAGGCCGCCGACTTCTACAAGCGCGACCAGATCGAGGCCGCTGCCGACGTCGTCGTCTACGCGGTCGACCAGGCCCCGATCATTCCCGCCGTGCGGCCCCAGGACTTCGCGTTCCAGGGCAACATCGTGCAGGCCATGCTGGCCTATGCCGAAGGCCGGCTGGGCGCCGCCCCGATTCCGCTCCGCGACGCCTCGGAGCTCATCGCGATCGGCTCGGACAAGATGATGTCGGCCATCCAGAAGGCGCGACACGGCGTCCTCGCGCCGCACCTCTCCCCGTCGCACCGCGGCATCGGGTCCATCAACTCACCGATGCAGTGCATGATGAAAGAGGTCTGCGCGCAGTGCCTGCAGCGGCACGTGGACCCGGTGACGGGCAAGGAGAGCTTCGTCTTCTCCTGCTTCAACCAGGACCAGCAGCTCGACCTCCTGGACTGGAGCCATCTCGACGCGCGGCTCACCCAGAACTCGCTCGAGGAGAAGCTGGCCGGACAGTGGCTGAACCGGGTGCTCGCGGCGGTCTGACGGCATGTACGGCGGAGCACCGAAGCCCAGCCTCGCGCCCCACTTCGTCATCGGCTTCGCGTTCCTCGTCGGAGGGTGCGTGCTCGCCTGGCTGGGCTCCTCGGCCACGCTCGTGTGCACCCGCGCTGACGGCGTCGGCTGCACGATGACGGTGAAATCCTTCGGCCTCGCCACGCTCTCGGCGGAGCGCATCGAGGACGTGAAGTCTCTCGAGATGCGCCGGAGCCGCGTGGAGGGCTCGCGCTCGCGCACCCCCGACAGGCTGATCTTCCACACCGGCAACGGCGAGGTGGATCTCGGCCTCTTCTTCCAGCGCTTCCGCAGGTACCAGGGCGAGCTCGACGCGTTTCT
>JAEUQS010000203.1 GCA_016789625.1 Acidobacteriota bacterium
GATGAAAGCGGTGCGGTAGTTGCTCAATGCCGTCCTCGCGATGCTTCTCGCATCCACGCCTCCGTGCATTCCGGAGATCCTTCCGGTCGAACGTCTGGAGGTGAACGGCACGCCCACCATGTTCGCCGACGTCACTGGAGATGGCAGGGCAGACGGGCTGTGGTTCGGTTCCGATGAGGTCAGATGCTTTCGAAACGTCCAAGGACGCCGGTTCGCGGACGGTGTCACGACACGCACTTCCCTCCCGTTCTCTCTGGCTCGCCAGGTGGTCGATATCGATGGAGACGGGCTCGCCGACCTGATCCTCGTGCTCGAGCCCCCTCTGTGGCCCGATCCCTGGGTGGGAGTGGCCCTGGTTTCAGACGGTGCGTGCCATTTCACCGAGCGGCGCCTGCCCGAGATCTCCCCGACGATCGGCGATGTCAATGGAGACCTCATTCCCGACCTCGTCGTCGCAACGTGGACCCTACCCTCCGCGCCGGAGGGCGGGAAGCCGTCCACGTTCGTGCGTTTCGGTCTCGGGAATCTCACGTTCGGGCCATCAAACCTCGTGGAGGCCGATGTAGAGCCCGAGGCGTTGGCTGACGCCAACGGCGACGGCCACCTCGACATCCTCGTCGTGGACCGGAATGCGCTGCGGCACGTCCGCCTCGGCGACGGTCAGGGCGGGTTTCCCACGGCTGGACCTCCCGTTCGGTTCCTCTCCGGTCCGGCGCCGAGTCGGCTCGAGACCTTCGAGGACCTCGACGGTGACGCCCGCGCGGATCTGCTCTATCGCTCATTCTCGGGCGGGTTGCGCAGCAGCCTGAACGCCTTTCGCTCCATGGGGGATGGTTCGTTCCAGGAGCAGGTTCCGTGCGCTTCAGGCCTGGGCTCTCTTCTGCACGGAGATCTGAACGGAGACGGCCGGGTCGACTTCGTCGCCGCGCCCTATCAGGACGGTCTGCCCAGCACGTTGCTCATTGCCCAGTCGGGCTCGTCTCTGACCTTCGCTCCCCTCACGCATTCGGGATTCACGCCTGTGATGCTGGGCGACCTCGACGGAACAGGTCGAATGGCGATGGTCGGGCGAGGTGTCTATGGCACCCTCACCGTGCTGACCATCGGCTGCTCTTCTGGCAGGAGCACGCAGACGGCGGATCTCCCGATCTGGGGGTTGACGTCGGCCTGGCGAACCGGGCTCACGGTTTCGAACGAGGGCGAAACGACGGCGCTCGCCGAGCTCCGGTCTGCCGACGGCCGCTTGCTCGACGGGAGATACCTCGGTCCCCGAACGACGCAGACGTTCAGCTCGTCGCCGCCTGAGACGGGGACGTATCCGGCGTTCCTCAGCGTCTCCGGCCTCTCGCGCCCGGGAGCTCTCATCGTGGAAGCCCGGGTCGAACGGCCGGGTTCGGATCGCACGCTCCTCGCCCGCGTACCGGTGGCGGGAGCGTTCTCATCCGAGCCGGACCGCGTCGTGCCCTGGTTGCGCAACGATGATCGCAAGCGCACGAACCTGGCGCTCGCGCACGGTGGACGGGCGGGGGACGCGCCCATCGATCTCCTGATCACGCTCAATTCCACCGATCCGGAGCATCGGGAGGTCGTCCTCCTGCTCCGAACCACGCTCGAGCCGGGGGAGCGCCGTCAGCTCGACGGCGTGATGAAGGCCGCCAAGATGGCCGCGAAGTCCGGCTATGCCGAGGTGCGACGCATCCGGGGAAGCGCCGCGTACGACGCCTATGCCGCCGTGAACGAGAACGAAACGGGGGATGGCTCGGTGATTCCCGGTGTCGTGTCCGAGAGCTTCGAGCACGCGCCGTTCGTCCTGTCCGTGATCACGGGCGGCAGCTATCAGACGCGGCTCATCCTCTCGAATCCCGGGCTGCGGGCTGCCGAGATCCGGATCCGGGCCGGAGCGGCGGGCGACGGCATCACGCTCACGGTTCGGCCGCAGGGGCTCATCGAGCTCGAGGACGCGACGACGGCGCTCGCGGCGATGGGTCTCGGCATCACGCCGTCGTTCACGGGGCCGATCCTCCTCGACGTCACGGGCGATGACGTGTTCATCGCGGCCGAGGTCGGCCCGCGTTTCCCGGCGCCGCCGGTGAGCGTACTCGTCACGGCGACACCGATCGGGCGTGCGGCCCGCGACGAGGCCTGGCTCACGGGGTTCGGTAACCCGCAGGAGGGGCGTACGAATCTCGCAGTCGCACGCGCCGATTGGTCCGAGGGGCCGATGCGGGTCGCCGTCGAGCTGAGGTCGCCGCGCGGGGTGCAGTCGACGATCGAGCTGGAGATCCCTCGGGCCGGGATCTCACAGATCCGTCTGGGTGACGCGGTGAGCGCACGCGTGGTGCGGACCGAGGGCGAGGGACGATTCGTCGCGTAAGCCGTCGTGATGGACGGTGTCGAACCGGGGCAACGGTCGGACGACGGCCTTCTCGTGCCGATGCAGTCCGGCAAGTGAGTCCTTGGCGGAAACGATCGGATAATCCCCGAGTCTCGATGAAATATCGCGTGGTGATTGAGCGGACGCGTACGGGATTTTCTGCGTTCTCCCCGGACTTGCCCGGCTGTGTCACCACCGGCCCGACCCGCGCCGAGGTTGAACGAGAAATGCTCGACGCCATCGAGTTCCATGTCGAGGGCTTGCTGGCGGAGGGAATGGCCGTACCTGGAGCGAGTTGGCACCAGGATGTCGGATGAACTCGACGTCCGCGCGGGCTCCCGGGAAACGCGCATCGTCGGTTCCGGCTCCAGGCGTGGATCGCGGAGCGCGCTCGCGAAGCAGTCGCCGTAGGTGGCTCTGTTACGGGCTCCTCTTGGCCTGGGTGGCCGCGTGTGCCGGCCAGTATCTTTCCTTTGCTCGATCACGGGCAGCGATCGTCGATACGTTCGACGAGATCTACATAGTCGGGGACCGAAGGCCGATCGCTTGGCAAAAGCGTTTCAGGAACGAGGTGAGGATCCAGGGGTGGACGCTGCACTCGATTCGGTTCGTCCCACGACCCGACATGAACCTCGTCAAGGTCGACGTAGGAACGTCGATCCTCTGGGGCGGGCTCTGGAGACAGAGCGTCGTCTTGCACCTTGAAGGCCCGTAAAGGCCCGAGCCGGCGAAGGTAGCGGAGAGCGTCTCTCCCCAACCAAGACGGGGGAGATCCTCTTGGATCTTGCCGCGATGTACTGAAGCGGTGTCAGTCTTGCGTTGAAGTAGGCGCGATGAGGTTCCGAAACCCCGGGCGCTCCCTTAGCGCCTCGAACGTGACGTCCTTGTCGATGCGCCGGAGCATCGGATCCCGTTCCGCGAGCCCCCGCTCCAGCTCGACGAGCGCTCCGGCTTCGTTCCCCACCGCCAGCTCCGCGCTCGCGATCGCGTAGGGGCTCACCCAACCGCGACTCTCACGCGCTCGCAGCCGCGCGAGGCGGAACGCGGCGGCCGCGCGCGAACCGGCTCCCTGTGGATCCGTGACGACGGCGCGCAACACGTCGTCGGGTGCGCCCTGACCGGCGAGGACGCTCCGGGTGAGGACGGCGGCTTCGTCGTGGCGGCCGAGCCGGCGAAGCGCCTCGGCCG
>JAEUQS010000204.1 GCA_016789625.1 Acidobacteriota bacterium
ACGGGAGGCCGTCGTCGACGCTCTCGTCACGGCCCTGAAGGACAGCGACACGGAAGTGCGCCGCGCGGCAGCGAGGTCGCTCGGCAACCGTCACGACGAGAGAGCCGTGCCCGGTCTCGTCGCCGTGCTCTCGGACCCCGACGTCGAAGTGCGGCGCGCCGCGGTTTCGGGGCTCCAGGGAATCCGCGATCCCCGCGCCTTCGAAGGGCTTCTCGCGCGACTGAAGGACGAAGACGCCGAGGTGCGCGCGCAGGCCGCGAACGCGCTCGGGGAAGCCCGCGACGAGCGGGCCGCGGGCGGTCTCACCGCGCTCCTCTCCGATTCCCATTCCGACGTCCGCCGCGCGGCTCTCTCCGGGCTCATGCAGATGCGGCGCGGCGTGCCCCTCGCCGTGCTCCTCGCGGCGCTGAAGGACCCGGATGCCGACCTGCGGCAGCTTGCGGCGTCGGCGCTTTCGGACGCCGAGGACAAGCAGGCCGTCCTGCCGCTCATCGCCGCGCTGTCGGACCGGTCGGCCGACGTGCGGCAGTCCTGCGCGCACGCGCTCGGCAACCTGAAGGATCCCCGCGCCCTCGACCCGCTCATCGCCCTGCTGAAGGACGGCAGTGCCGACGTCCGGCGCGCGGCCATCAACGCGCTCGCGAGCTTCGAGCTGGACGAGGTGCCGCCGGCCCTCTTCGAGGCCCTGAAAGACCGCGACGCGGACCTCAGGCGCGCCGCCGTGGACACCATCGGGAGCTGCGCCGATCCGAAGTCGGTACCCGCCATCGCGGGCCTCCTGTCCGATCCGGATCCCGACGTCCGCGTCGCGGCCGTGAACGCCCTCAGCTCGGTGCGCGACGGCGCGGCCACGCGGGCGCTCACGACGGCGCTCAAGTCCGGGGACCCCGAAGTTCGCAAGCACGCGGCCGAAGCGCTCGGAGAGAGGAACGAGCGATGAAGCGCGTCGCCCTCGCCGTCACCCTCTTTGCCCTGGCGCGCGCGCTGAAGGCCCACGACGCGAATCCGCTGGATGCGGCACAGGCCAGCCGCTTCCTGACCGCGCTCTCGGCCTCGGACCCGCTCGTTTGCGAGATGGCCGTCGACCACATCGGCACGTTCTGGAGCTGGGGCGGCCGCTCCCGGGGCGTCGGTGTGCTGTCGGACCGGGCCGACTCCGTCTCCTTCGACTCCTATTCGAACGAGGTGGAGGCGAAGGCGATTCCGCTTCTCGCCGAGCGGCTCGCGGACCCGAGCCCGTGCATTCGCCGTGCGGCGGCGGTCCTTCTCGGGCGCACCCCGGCCGCGCGGCCCACTCTGCGCGCGAAGCTGCGCGACCCGCAGGCCCGCGTTCGCGAAGCGGCCGCGCTGGGTGTCGCACAGAGAGGCGACCCCGAGGCGTTCGACGATCTCGTGCGCGGCCTCGAGGGCAGCGACCTCGGCGTGATCCGCATGAGCGCCTGGGCGCTCGGGGAGATCGAGGATCCGCGCGGCGTGATGCCCCTCTCGAAGGTGCTCGACCACGCGGACGCCGGAGTGCGCGCCGCGGCGGTGTGCAGCCTCGGCAACCTGAAGGACCCGCGCTCGGCTCCGTGGCTCATCAAGCGCCTTTCCGACACGAACCCCGCCGTACGCGAGCTGGCCGCCAGCGGCCTCGGAGAATTGAAGAGCCGCGCCGCGGCCCTGCCTCTGATCACGAATCTGGAAGACAAGGACCTCGGCGTGCGACGGGCCGCCGCTCGCGCGCTGGCGGAGATCCAGGACGCGCGCGCGGTACCCGCGCTCGCCAGGGCGCTCAAGGACGCGGACGCCGAGCTCCGCCGCGCGGCCGTGCAGGCGCTGGGGGAGATCGAGTCCCAAGGGGCGGCGCCGCCGGCCCTCGTCGACGCGCTGGCCGATTCCGACGCCGAGGTGCGGGCGGGCGCGGCGCATGCCCTCGCGAACTTCGAGGATCCCGCCACGGTGAAACCTCTCGGGCGCGCGATGAAGGATCCCGACGCCGAGGTGCGTCGCGCGGTGGTGCAGACCCTCTCGAGCATGCACGGAGCCGCCGTGACGCCGATTCTCCTGGCGGCCTTGAAAGACGTGGACGCCGAGGTCCGCAAGAGCGCGGCGGAGGCGCTCGGGGAGCGCTGACATTCCGAGGCTTCACGGGGGCATGAGCACGGTCGACGCAGCCTCGTGATGGCGCGCACTGCACGCGTGAGGCCCGGGTCCGACAATTCGCGCCGCCCGTCTTCCGGGCGCAGCCGTCGGAGGTCTCATGCCCACGCGTTCGCTCGCGCTTCTGGTCATCGTCACGACCGTCGTCGTTCTCGCCTTCAGTGCGTTCGGGGCGCCGCCGTCGGGTCCTCCGGGCACGGAGAGCTACAACGGATTCGACATCGCCCGCATGGCCGAGGCCACGGCCCGCCTCACGACGTTTCGCACGCAGCACGGAGAGGCGAAGGGGAACCAGGTCTTCGCGGACTGGCTGAGCGGCCAGGGACTCACCGATGCGGGCTATCGGGAAGCCTGGAACCTCTGGTGGGAGCGCTTCCGCGCGGATCCCACGGGGCAGCTCGAGGCCCGCTTCCACCGCATCAACTCCGAGTGGGTGCAGCAGCTCAACTACGGCGACGTGAAGGACAGGCGGCAGGAGAAGAAAGAAGGCGTCTCCCTCGACACCTACGCGCAGATCGCCGTCGCGCTCACCCGGATGCCGGGCGCCAAGCTCGACGACGTGCTGAAGAAGCACGGCGTGAAGGGCACGGCACAGTGGCAGAAGGCGAGCGAGGCCTGGGGCAAGGCGATGCGCGAGGACGGCGCTCTCGTGCAGCAGTACGCGGCGCTCTATCAGAAGTACGCCGGACCTCAGTACGCGGCCGAGCGGGATGCCGTGGTCGCCAACGCCGCGGCGCAAACGGGGAACCACCCGGCCGCGACGCCCGCGGCGAAGGCCGCTCCGGAGACGCTGGAGCAGGTGGTGGCCCGCATGAACGCGTCGCAGGGCCGCGACCGCATGGATGCCGCCCGCGAATACGCCCACGCCTGCGATCTCTGGAGCGGGCCGGCGCGCAAGGATCCCAAGGATCCGCGGGCGCCGTTGTGCACGCCCGACGTGCTGAAGAAGGACCTGGTTCCCGTGATCCTGGAGTCGCTCGACCGGGCCGACGACCGGACGCTCGGGTACGCGGTCAACCTGCTGCGCTACATGGAATCCCTGAAGCTCAAGGAAGAGCGCCAGAAGCTCACGCTGACGCGCGTTCGCAACCGGGCCAAGGACCGCCTCGACACGCTCGAGAAGTCGTTCGCGCCTATCCAGGACAAGGCCGTTCCCGAGCGCGTCCTGCTGCGGCAGAAGATCGACGACACGGCGTCGGCGCTCGCGGACCTCGAATCCGCGCTCGCGAAATGGTGAGGAGCCGCTCATGAAACGAATGCTGTCCCTCGTCGCTCTCAGCCTGTGGCTCGCCGCGCCGGCGCCCGCACAGAAATCGGCCGATGGCGCATCCGAAGTGGTTCGTCAGTACATCCACGCGATCGGCGCGGGACGCTACGAGGAGATGGCCTCGCTGATGGATCCGGCGGCGCTCGTGAAGCTCCGCGACATGCTGCTGCCCGTGCTCCTGGAAGCGCCCGCTCCCGAGGGGGCGTCCGGCGTGCTCCTCCTCGACGGCGTGCCGAACGCGGA
>JAEUQS010000540.1 GCA_016789625.1 Acidobacteriota bacterium
TGGCGCGGCGAAGGCGGCGCTCACGCAGCTCACGCGCATCTGGTCCGCGGAGATCGCGGGCACCGGCGTCTCGATGCTGGCCGTGGATCCCGGCGAGATGGCGACCCGCATGCATCGCGACGCCGTCCCCGATGCCGATCCGGCGACGCTCGCGCAGCCCGGTGAGTGCGCGGAGAGGCTCGTGGCCTGGCTCGAGGCGGCGACGCCCGAGGAGCTCGCGGCGCCCGTCGTCCGGGCTCTCCAGTCCCTCGAGATCGTCGAGGTGGCGTCGTGATCCGCATACGCGAGATCGATCACGTCGTGCTGCGGGTCCGGGACCTGGACCGCATGCTGTGGTTCTACCGCGACCTCCTGGGCTGCCCCATCGTGAAGCGGCAGGACGCGATCGGCCTCGTGCAGCTCCGTGCCGGCCGTTCGCTCATCGACCTCTCGACGAGCGAGGGGCCGAGCGGCTGGAACATGGATCACTTCTGCGTGCGGGTCGAGCCGTTCGACGCCGAGTCGATCGTGGCCTACCTCGCGTCTCACGGCATCGACGCGGGGAAGGTCGTTTCGCGGCACGGAGCGGAAGGCGATGGACCATCGCTCTATGTCAGCGATCCCGAGGGCAACGTCGTCGAGCTGAAGGGAGCCCCCTGGTGAGGGCCGCGTCGCGACCGCGCCGGGGGACGCAGCTCCTCGTTCTGGAGGTCCCGTCCGCCGTCGCGCGCATCCACGCGATCGGCGACCTGCCGGGGCTCCTGCGGCCCGGCGACCTCGTCGTGCTCAACGACGCGGCGACTCTGCCGGCCTCGTTTCCGGGTGTTTTCGAAGGAGCACCGGTCGAGCTGCGGCTCGCGGGACTGCGCGACGACCGCACGTTCGATGCGGTGCTCTTCGGCGCGGGCTCGTTTCGCCACCGAACGGAGGACCGTCCCGCGCCGCCCATAGTCGCCGCGGGGCCCGTGATCCGGCTGGACGGCGGGCTCGAGGCGCGGGTCGGCTCTGTCTCTCAGCTCTCGCCACGGCTCGTGGCGGTCGACTTCGGTTTGCCCGAGGAGCGGCTCTGGCCGGCGCTCTATGCCGCGGGGCGGCCGATCCAGTACTCGTACCACGTCGTCGCGGTCGCGCTCGCCGCCGTGCAGACGCTCGCGGCCGGACGGCCCTGGTCGTTCGAGCCGCCGTCCGCGGCGCTGCCGCTCACGTCGACGCTCCTCGCCGGCCTGAGAGCGCGCGGAGTCCGCGTGGCGACGGTGGCGCACGCCGCTGGCCTCTCCGCCACCGGCGACCCGGCGATCGACGCGGCGCTGCCTTTTCCGGAGCGGTTCGAGCTTCCCGAGGCCACAGTCCGCGCGATTCAGGAGACGCGGGCGTCGGGCGGTCGCGTCGTGGCGATCGGGACGACGGTCGTTCGCGCGCTCGAGGGGAGCGGACTGCGATCGGGAACCGGAGTCACAGACCTCAAGCTCGGGGCGAGCTCGCGGCTCGCCGTCGTGGATGCGGTACTCACGGGCGTCCACGAGCGCGGGGTCAGCCACTACGAGCTGCTCCGGGCGTTCGCACCCGATCGTCTGCTGGAGAAAGGTGCCGCGCTCGCCGAGGAGGCCGGCTTCCTCGCCCACGAGTTCGGCGATTCCTGTCTCGTCCTCGCGGCGTGAGCGCTACCCTCGGCGCGTGCGCGCGCTTCTTCTCGTCAGCAGCCTGATCTTCGCGTCGGCCGCGGCCGTGGCGGCGCCACCTCCGCAGTGTCGCCAGATGGCTGTGACCATTGACGATCTGCCCATCGCATCCATGAAGGACGACACCGCCTCGTGGGAGGCGATCACGACTGGACTCCTGCGAACACTCCGGGAGCGGGGTGTTCCGGCGTACGGGTTCGTGAACGAGGGGAAGTGCGTCGTGAACGGAGTGCGCGATCCTCGTCGCGTGGCACTTCTGTCGCGCTGGCTGGACGCGGGCCTCGAGCTGGGGAACCACTCGTATTCCCACAAGAGCCTGCATGCCCTCCCGCTCGCGGATTACCAGACCGACGTCGCGCGCGGCGAGGCCGTGCTCACCGAGATCCTCCGCAAACGGCGCCAGCGGCTCGAGTTCTACCGGCATCCGTTTCTCCAGACCGGGCTCGACCTCGAGACCAAGACGGCCTTCGAGCGCTTCCTCGCCGAGCGGCACGTGAGGGTCGCGCCCGTCACCATCGACAACGCGGAGTGGATCTACTCCCGCGCGTTCGAGAAGGACCCCTCCGCGCGGGAGCGCATCGGGGTCGCCTACCTCGACTACATGGAAGCGAAGGCGGCGTACTGGGAACGCCAGTCCGTCAGGCTCTTCCGGCGCGAGGTGAAGCAGGTGCTCCTCATCCACGCGAACGCGCTCAACGCGGCCTTCCTCGGACCGCTGCTCGATCGCTTCCGCGCACGCGGCTACGACCTCATCCCGCTGCGCGAAGCGCTGGAGGATCCGGCCTACACGAGCCCCGACCTCTTCGTGGGGCGGGGCGGGATCTCATGGCTCCATCGCTGGGCGCTCTCCGTGCGCTCGAGCCGGGAGGCGGCAGCCTCCCTGCTCGAGCCAGACGAGCCCTCGCCCCCGGCCTGGGTGATGGAGATGGCGGGAGTGACGTCGGAGTAGGTATCCTCCGCCCCCTTATGCGTTGGTCCCAATCGCTCCTCTCGACCCTTCGTGAAGTGCCCGGCGACGCCGAGGCCGTCTCCCATCAGCTCATGTACCGCGCGGGCCTCATCCAGAAGCTCGCCGCGGGCATCTACTCCTTCACGCCGGCGGGCACCCGCTCGCTGAAGAAGATGACCGAGATCGTGCGGGAGGAGATGGACCGCTCGGGCGCCATGGAGGTGGAGTTCCCGATCCTCCAGCCCAAGGAGCTGTGGGTCGAGTCCGGCCGGTGGGACCGCTACGTGAACGACGGCATCCTCTTCCACCTCACCGACCGGAAAGGCGCCGAGTACGCGCTCGCGCCGACGGCCGAGGAGGCGGTCACCGACCTCGTCCGCCGCAGCATCACGTCGTGGCGGCAGCTCCCGTTCAATCTCTACCAGATCCGCACGAAGTTCCGCGACGAGATCCGTCCGCGCTTCGGGCTCCTCCGCGGCCGCGAGTTCCTCATGAAGGACGCGTACTCGTTCGACCTCGACCAGGCCGGGCTCGATGCGCACTACAAGAAGATGGACGCGGCCTACCGCGCGATCTTCAAGCGTTGCGACCTCGAGTTCGCGCTCGTCGACGCCGACTCCGGCGCCATCGGCGGCTCGGCCTCGCAGGAGTTCATGGTCGTTGCCGACACCGGCGAGGACGCGCTCGTCTTCAGCGACGCGGGCGACTACGGCGCCAACATCGAGAAGGCCGTGTCCGGTCCGCTGCCCGAGCCCTGGGCCGGCGAAGAGGCGCGGGAGTTCGGCGAGGCCAACGCGCCGACGCCCGGGCTCTTCACGTGCGAAGACCAGGCGAAGCACTTCGGCGTCGAGGTGTCGCGCATCGTGAAGACGATGCTCTACGAGGGCATCCGCGCGAACGGCTCCGTGTTCGTCGCGGCCGTGCTCATCCGCGGCGACCTCGAGATCAACGAGGTGAAGCTCCCGGCCGCCATCGGCGCGCAGTACGCCAAGCTCCTCCCCGAGGAGCGCCTCGCGGCCATCGCGCACACGCGTCCGGGCTTCGTCGGTCCGCGCGGTCTCACGCCGCCCGAGGGGCAGAAGTTCGTTCCCATCTACGTGGACCGCTCGCTCGAGAACGCGGTGAACGTGTACTGCGGCGCGAACCAGGACGGCACGCACCATTCGAACGTCTCCATCAAGCGCGACGTGCGCGTCGCCGGAGTCGTGGAGGTCGCGACGGTGAGGGACGGCGATCCCTCGCCGCTCGGCAACGGCACGCTGCGCATCCGTCGCGGCATCGAGGTGGGGCACATCTTCAAGCTCGGCACGAAGTACTCCGAGGCGATGAAGCTCGAGGTCGCGGGCAAGGACCAGAAGGCGATTCCCGTCGTCATGGGCTGCTACGGCCTCGGCCTCGGCCGCACCATCGCGGCGGCCATCGAGCAGAGCCACGACGAGTACGGCATCGTGTGGCCCGTTCCCCTGGCGCCCTGGACGGTCGCGGTCGTGGCGCTCAGCCGCGACAAGGACGTCGTCGAGATGGCGGACAAGCTCTACGACGAGCTGAAGGCGGCGGGCATCGACGCGTTCTACGACGACCGCGACGAGCGTCCGG
>JAEUQS010000545.1 GCA_016789625.1 Acidobacteriota bacterium
TCCGGTTCCCCCAGACCCCCTCCGAGCCAATCGCTGACTTTTCCGGGCTCATGGGATGGGGAGCCAATCGCTGATTTTTCCGGGTTCTTCTCTATCTCGGACCCAGAGTCGCGGGATCGAAGACGGTCCCGTTGCGGATGACGCGGAACACCCGCGCCGCGTTTCGGATGTCGTTCGTGGGGTCGGCCTCGAGGAGCAGGAGATCGGCGCGCATGCCTTTCTCGAGGGTTCCGGAATCCGTGAGGCCGAGCGCGCGGGAGGCGTCGAGCGTCGCGAACGCGAGCGCCTCGAGCGGCGTGGCCCCGGCGGCCACGAACCCTTCGAGCTCCGTGTGAACCGTGCGGCCGGGATGGCCGGCAGAAGCCGGGAGAAGCGGCCAACCCGCCTCCCGCAGCGCTCTCACGGTCTCGGCAGCGCCCTTCGCCCGCGCCGCGACGAGGTGGGCCGGCGCATCGGGCGGCACGGTTCCCCCGTTCGGAATCCAGAAACGCTTCGTCTTTCCCAGCAGCCCGAGCAGATCGGCCCCGAGCGGCTCGGGTCCGGGCGTGCCTTCGAGGAGCCCCGCACCCCGCGTGACCGCCCGCACGAGGCTCTCGGCCGTCATCGTCTCCCAGACCGTGGAGACGCCGGCCTTCGCGGCCTCCCGCGCGGCCAGATTCGAGAGGTCGTCGGAAAGGGAACGCGAGAGCGCGAGGTAGGGAAGCCCCTGGGTGCGCACCCGGGCCGCCGCGGCCGCGACGTCCTCGGGGCCGATGGCCTGGTACGAGTTCCAGACCTCGGGCGCGAGGTACTCCAGCACCTCGCCCCCCGCGACGATGCGGGGGAGCGCCTCGCCCGGCAGCTCGGCCCGCGCCGCCAGAGAGCGCACGTCGGCCACGCTTCCTCCGGCGTCCCTCACCGTCGTGACGCCCTCTGCGAGGAGCGCCTGGAGGTCGGCCTTCTGCGAATCGACCGCGGAATCCACGAGGCCCGGGAGAGCCACACGGCCCTCCGCGTCGAGCACGATCGCGCCTTTCGGCATCGGGCCTTCCGCGTCCCCGCGACGGGAGATGCGTCCGTTCTCGAGGAGGAGCGTCGTCTCCGCGCCGACCGTCCGGCCGACGGGATCGAAGAGCCGCACCCGTTTGAGGAGCACCGGCCGGAGCTCGTTCTTCCCGCCCTTGGCGGGGAGCTTCACCGGGACCTCCGTGCGCTTTCCGGTGGCGAGCACCTGACGAAAGACGCGGCCTCCCGAGGAGAGCAGGAACGCATCGCTCTTCGGGCTGAAGCCGAAGGCGTCGACCGGATCCTTGCCCGTGCTCTTGGAGCTCGACTTCGTGGTCAGCTCGCCCGCGAGCGCCTGGAAGACCTCGCGGTTCCGATGCCACATGAGGAGCTTTCCGTCGGGAGAGAACACGGCGTCCCGTACGGGCCAGGGGAGGCGTGTCGCCGTCCGCGGCCGGCCCCCCGTGAGAGGCAGCCGCAGGACGGCGTTCCGGGAGGTGTACGTGACGGATTTCCCGTCCTGCGAGAGCTGCGGCCTCGTGCCGGGCTGGAGGCCCTCGACGAGGGTTCGGGGCGTGCCGCCTTTCACCGGGAGGACCACGATCCGCGAGCCGCCCTTCACGCGCTCCTCGAAGACGATCGAGTCGCCGCTCGCCGAGAACGAGGGGGAGGCGTAGTCGCCGCCCTCGAGGAGAGCTCGCGGTGCGGTCTTTCCTTTGTCGAGGATCCGCAGAGCCTCCTTCCCGGAGAGACGCGTCACGAACGCGACGGTCTCACCGTCGGGGGACAGGGCGGGGTCCCGATGGAGGCCGGGGCCGAGCGGCAGAGCCTCGGCCGTGCCCCGGGCCGGCTGGCGGTAGACGTTCCCGAGGGACGCGAAGACGAGGGCCCCCGAAGGCGCTTCGCTGATCGAGAGAATGGGCGGCGTCCGCGATCCGGCGTCTGCCAGCGCCGCGGCCGGCTCGAGGAGCTCGAGCTTCACCGACGCGCCGAACTTCAGCTCCGAGGGCTCACCGCCCGAGAGCGGGTACCTCCGGAGCGCGCCCTTCTCGGCCACCAGAACGGCGTCCTTGAGCACCGCATGGGCCGGCCGCCAGCGCCTCCCCGGCAGGCCGCCGGGCAGGGTCGCGAGCGTGCGTTCCGCCCCGGGACCGAGGGGGACCTCGACGAGCTCCTCGGGCCCCTGCTCGTCGTTCCGGCGCCGGCGAACGACGACGCTGCGGCCGGAGGGAGAGAGAGCGACCCGGTCCACCACCCCGGCGACCGCGCGGAGAACCTGGGCACTCGCGCTCTGACCCTTCGTCTCGAGGACCTGGATGCGGGACGAACGCTCGCGCGCATTGGGCTCCTGAACCACGGAAACCCACGCGAGCCGCTTGTCGGGCAGGAAGAAGAGCCCGGAAAACTGGCTCGCGGGCGCCGCCGTGAGGATCTCGGCCGAGTCCCCGCCGAGCAGCTTCCTCCGGATCTCGCCGGCCATCCACTCGGGGTCCGGGCCGTGGGCCGTGCTCTGAGCCGCGAGCCGCACGTAGACGACGGCCGAGCCGTCGGGGAAGAATGCCGGATGCGCGGCGACGGGGTCTTTCGAGAGCTGCTGCAGCTTTCGCGTGCCCAGATCGAGGAGGAACACGCTGGGGTTTCCTTCGCGGTCCGAAACGAAGGCCAGGCTCTTGCCGTCGGGCGAGAACACGGGCTCTCTCTCGTAGCCGATTCCGAACGTGAGTTGCTCGGCCCTTCCTCCCGCCACCGGAACCCGGAACACGTGGCCGAGAAGCGTGAAGGCCACCCAGGCCCCGTCGGGCGACACGGCCACGTCCGACGTGGTCAGCTCCGAGACCTCCAGCGTGATCTCTCGGGTCGCCGGGCCGGCCGCGATCGCAGGCCCGGCGGGCCGAAGGAAGAGGCTCAGGAACACGGCGGCTCGGGCGATGAGCCGGGAAGGGCTTTTCATCCGGGACCTCCGCGATCGAGTATAGGGAGAGCCGTGCGAAACCTTCGAGCCCGTTCCGCGTCTCCCACAGCGACATGGTTGTGTCCGGAGCTGCAATGACCGACGTTTCCGGCGCGCCCGGCGTGAGGCCCGTCTCCCCGCGCGAGCACGACGAGAGCCTTCTGGCCGGTGTGAGGCGGGGAGATCCCGCCGGCGTCGCCGGGCTCTTCGACCTCTACTCCGCCCGGCTCCTCCGGTTCACCGACCGCATGCTCGGAAACCGGGCCGAGGCCGAAGAGGTGACGCAGGAGGTGTTCCTGAAGGTCATCCAGCGCGTCGACCAGTACGACGGCTCGGCCCCGGTCGCTTCCTGGCTGTTCGCCATCGCCGCCAATGCCTGCCGCGACCGGCTGCGACGGGCCCGCACGCGGAAGTTCGTGCCCGACGAGGCCCTCGCCGAACGCCCCGCATCCATCACCCACGAGGACGACCGGCTCGTCAAGGAAGAGCGCCGGAAGGCCGTCCGCGACGCGCTCGCGGGTCTCACCGGCGAGCAGCGTGAGGCGATCGTCCTCGCGCGCTACCACGGCCTGCCCTATGCGGAGATCGCGCGCACGCTCGGCACCACCGAAGGTGCCGTGAAGACGCGGATCTTCCGCGCCATGGAGACGCTGAAAACGCGTCTCGGAGGAATCTCATGAGCTCCCTGGACGACACCGGATCCCGCCCTCCCAAGACCGCACCCGAGGATTGCGCCGACACGACGTTCTTCGTCACGGCCCGCATCTCGGGGGAGATCAGCCGCAACGAGGCCGAGGCCCTGGACCGGCACCTCGCGGTCTGCGAGGCCTGTCGCGCCGAGGCGGCGCGCATCGAGCGCACCTGGAATCTGCTCGGCGAGCTGCCCGAAACCGTACCGGGCGCCGCCTACCGCGCCGTGACCCTCGGGCTCCTCGAGGACGCCGTGATCTCGCGGCGCGTCGTGCGCATGATGCCGAGGAAGAGCTTCTTCCAGCGCCCCGCGCTGCAGGCCGCCGCGATGGTTCTCGCCGCGTTGGGCGGCTTCGCGGTCGCCCGGTCCGGCACGTTCACCGGCCAGGTCGCCGCCAACCCGGACCCGAAGAAGACCGCGCAGGATCCCACCCCCGTCGCGTATTTTCCGGGCGCCGACGGCAAGCCGCGGGTCAGCAACGTCACGTTCGCGCCGGCCGGGAGCGGCGGCAGCTACGAGGTCACGTTCGACGCCGTGACGAAGCACCGCATCGTGGGAAAGGCCGACGATCCGCTGCTCGCGAGCCTCGTGGTTTCGCTCGTGGCCTCGCCGAGCGAAAACGAAGGGGAGCGCCGCCGCGCGCTGGATCTCGTGTCGCAGCAGGTGGCGACGAGCCGCACGGCGACGCCCGAGATCGTCCAGGTTCTGGTGAAGACGCTGACGACCGACAAGAACCCGTCGGTGAGGAAGCGCGCGGCCGAGGCGCTCGCCAAGCTGCCGCCCAGCCCCGAGGTGCGCGACGCGTTCGTGACCGCGCTCGCGAAGGACACCAACCCCGCCGTGAGGATCCTCGCCGTGGAGTCCCTCGCGCGCGCCGCGCAGACGATGCGCGACGAGACGATCATCAAGACGCTCAAGGAGCGCGCCTCCGACGCCGGGGAGAACGGCTACGTACGCGATCAGGCCGCCACGGCGCTCCGGGTGCTTTCGCTGTGAGCGCGACCGTGGTGGCCACAGTGACCTTTCCGCTGCCCGCGCGTCTTCCGAGCATGAAGACGACGCTTCGTCAAACGCAGCCGCCCAGCCCCTCCATGGCCCCCGCATCCCGGTCTGCGGTCGTTCCGTGGATCCTCCTCATCGCCGGCTTCCTGCTCCTCTCGTTCGCCCTGTCGCTCTCGGCGGGCGAGTGGAAGGAGTCGGCCTCCCGCACCGAGACGTTCAGCGAGAACGGCCCCGTGAGGTCGCTCGAGATCGAGGGCCTCAACGGGCCCGTGACCATCCGCTCCGGAGCCACGTTCTCCGCGAAGGTCGAGATCATCGCGAGGGCCGCGGACAGGAAGAAGGCCGCCGAGGTGCTCGAGACCGTGAAGGTGAAGTTCACGAACCGGGGAGGCGCGCTGACTCTGGACGCGCGCAGCTATGCCGAGAGCGAAGGCCGGCGCTGGTCGCGCAACTGGTCCACGGAGATCCGCCAGGAGATCACGCTTCCGCGCGACGCGAAGCTCGAGGTCTCCCTCGTGAACGGCGCTCTCGACGTGGCGGGCATCGAAGGGGATCTGTCGCTCTCGACCGTGAACGGCGCTCTCAAGGTCGAGGGCGGCGGCCGGCACGTGGAGCTCCAGACGGTCAACGGCGAGATCGTCGCGCGGCTCCTCGACCTCCCGAAGGGAGCCGAGGTGGAGGCCAAGACCGTCAACGGCGCCGTCACGATCCGGCTTCCGAAGGGTCCCGACGTGAAGCTGCAGGCCCACACGATGAACGGCGACATCGTCTCGACGCTGCCGTTCCCGGCGTCGGCTCGGGATCGCGAAGCCGAGCAGCGCGCCCAGGAGCTGGCCGAGCGGGCCGAGGAGAAGAGCGCCCAGCAGAAGGAGCGGCTCGAGCGGGCCCGCGAGCGGGCGCGCGCCGAGGCGGACCGCAAGGCGGCCCGCGCCCGCGAGGCCGGCGACGAGACGCGTGAGACCGCGCGCCTCGAGGCCGAGATCGAGCGCGAGGTGGAACGCGAGATGCGCTCGATCGAGCGCGAGATGGAGCGCGTGCAGCGCGAGCTGGACCGCATGGGCGAGGAGATCGGCCGGTCGGTCGAGCTCTCGCTGAACCGCAGCTACGAGGGCACGCTCGGCCGGGGCAACGCGGAGCTGACCGTCGAGACGCTCAACGGGCGCATCGCGATTCTCGAGGACGGGAGCGCGGCCTCCGACGCCCGCACGCTGCTCGGCTCGCGACGGTCCCGGTACCTGATCATGCCGCGCGTCTCGGTGCAGCCGATGGTGCGGGTCAAGCCGCCGGTCGCGCCTCTCGCCCCCGTGGCTCCGGTCGCGCCGCAGGGTGCCGTGCCCCCCGTGCCGCCCGTCGCGCCCGTCGCTCCGGTCGCCCCGACCTGGCAGTTCGACGACGAGCGCGGCATCGTGAAGGGCGACATCGAGGGCGATTTCGTGGCCTCGATCTCCCGCGGCGAGATCCGCCTCGGCAAGGTCTCGGGCGAGGTCCGCGTGCGGACCTCCTCGGGCGAGATCCGCGTCGTCTCGGTCGGCAAGGACGCCGACCTCCTGACCCGCGGCGGGGGCGTGCGCGTGGACGACGTCAAGGGCTCGCTCCGCGCGACGACCTACGGCGGCGACCTCGTGGTGGGCAGCATCGGGAAGGACGCGCGGCTCGAGACCAAGGGCGGCGACGTCCTCGTGCGCAAGGTGGGCGGTCCGGTCACCGCGCGCTCGGGCGGGGGCGACATCGAGCTCTTCAAGGTGTCGGGCGCCGTCACGGCGCAGACGGGCGGCGGCGACGTGTACGTTGAGGTCGTCGCCCGCGAGCTCTCGGCCGAGACGTCGCTGACCTCGAGCGGCGGCGACGTGACGCTCACGCTCCCCGCGAACTTCAAGGGCGATCTGGAGGTCCGCGTGAACGGACTCTCCGAGGACGATCCGAGCGCCATCACGACCGAGTTCGAAGGCATCACCGTGATCCGCAAGTCGTCGAGCCAGCGGGCCGAGGGCCGGCTGAACGGCGGCGGCTCGCGCGTCCTCGTCACGGCCACCGCGGGCCGCGTCGTGATCCGCAAGGGGCCGAACGCGTAGTGCCTTGGGGAAACCATGGCCGGTTTCCCCAAACCCCTTCCGAGCCAGTCGCTGATATTGCCGGGTTCGGAGGACCGAGGCCGGTGCCCCCAAACCCCCTCCGAGCCAATCGTTGATATTGCCGGGTTCGGAGGGCCGAGGCCGACCGGGTTCGGAGGATCGAGGCCGGTGCCCGGCAGTTGAAGTCGGTCCTCGGCTGAGTGCCTAATCCAGCTCCAGTCGATGTCGATCACCGTTCACGCCGGAGACCTCCTCGCCCGCCGCTACCAGGTCGTTCGTTTCCTGGCGCGGGGCGGCATGG
>JAEUQS010000238.1 GCA_016789625.1 Acidobacteriota bacterium
CACGATGTGCTTGTCCCGCTCCGGCGTCTTCAGCATCAGGGGCTTGAGGCGCGCGTTGAGGAGGTACGGCGCGATGGCGTTCACGAGCTGTACCTCGAGGAGCTCGACCGCCGACACCTCGTGGAGGAGGAGGCGCCAGGAGTTGCGCTCGCGGAGGTCGACCTGCTGGAGATCCTGATCCCGCCGGCCTTCGGGACAGAGGTGCTTCCCGACGAGGACGTCCTCGGCGAGCAGCGGCACCTGTGAGAGCGCCGCCGCCTGGGTCATCCCGGGCGCGGAGAGCGGGCCGTCCGCCGGCAGGAGCTGGACGCCCCGCAGGCCCTCGTAGGACCCCAGCAGAGCGCGCGCGGCCGGCGGCAGCGTCTCGTTGGCCGCGGTCTCCTTCTCCATCATGTGCGCGTAGAACGCGGGCGGCCGCCTCACGGTCTGGCACGCGTTGTTCACGATGAAATCGAGACGGGTGCGCGTCGCGAGGAGCCGGCTGCAGAACGCCTCGACGCTCGGCGTGTGGCGGAGGTCGAGGCCGAAGATCTCGAGCCGGTGCCCCCACTCTGCGAAGTCCGGCTCCTGCGAGTAGCGGAACGCCGAATCGCGGGGAAAGCGCGTCGTGACGATCAGCTCCGCGCCGCAGCGGAGGAGCTTGAGGCCGGCCTGATAGCCGATCTTCACGCGCCCTCCGGTGAGAAGCGCCACGCGTCCCCGCAGGTCCGCCAGCTCGGTGCGCTTCCTGAAGTTCAGCTCGGCGCAGGGCGGGCAGAGCTGATCGTAGAAATGGTGCAGGACGTCGTAGTCCTTCTTGCAGACGTAGCAGTGCTTGGGCTCGACGGTCGTCTCTTCCTGAGGGCTGCCGGGCGGCACGTCCTCGGGCGCGAACCCCGCCGGAGGAAAGGAGCTGGGCGTCGTGAACACGGGCTTGCGCCGCAGCTCGCGAATCCCGGTCTGCGCGAGCGTGGCCTCCTGCTTCTCGACCCGCGCCGCCTTGCGCCTGCGGTCGCTCGCCCGGAGGAGCCGGCGGCGTTCGTTACGGTCGGGGCTGTAGAGCCGCGCCACGACCTCGAAGAGCCTCCTGCGCGCCTCCGGGGTGGCTTCCTCGATGAGGCGCGGGTCCCAGGCGACCTTCTCGAGAAGCTCGGTGGCCGCGAGAAGGCTCTCGCGAAAATCGGGACGGTCCGTCATCGCGCGGGAGGGTACCGCACGGCGCGCCGGAGGCGTTTCCCGGCCCGCAGGGCCGAGCGGATTTCGCGGCCAGGCGGTCACGAAACGCAACGAGCCCCCGTACTCACGAGCGACGCCGAGAAAATGGCTCAGCGCCCCACACCGGCCGCTGGATTACGATACAAAGGTGACGGGTCCGCTGCCACCCGGTCCACCCACGGGAATGGATTTCCCTTTGGACGATTTGCCCGACGCTCTCATCGTGACAGGGCCTGCGCTCGACATCGCTATTTGGAACCGTGCGGCCGAGGAGACGTTCGGATGGACCCGGGCCGAGGCTCTGGGACGCAGCCTCGGGACCCTCCGCTTCGGGGCCGAGAGCCCGGCTGAGGCGACGGCCTGGCTCGAGACGCTCATCGCGAAAGGGGGCGGCGACTTCGAGCGCACGGGCTTCCGCAAGGACGGCACCAGGGTCTACGCGGAGGGGCGCCTGAGGGTCGTGAAGGAATCGGAGGACGCCCCCCTCCGCGTCGTCATCCGCGTGCGGGACGCCACGGTCGCCCGTTATCGCAGGCAGGCCGCGACGCTCGAGGCGAAGTTCCGCGGGCTCCTCGAGTCGGCCCCCGACGCGATGCTCATCGTGAATGCCGATGGCCGCATCGTGGTCGTCAACGCGCAGACGGAGCGTCTGTTCGGATACACCCGCGAGGAGCTCCTGTTCCAGCCCGTCGAGATGCTCGTGCCGCGGCAGCTCCGGGATCTCCACCCCGCGCACCGCAGGCGCTACGTGACCGACCCGCATCCGCGTGGAATGGGCGCCGGAAGGGAGCTCCACGGGCTCCGCCGGGACGGCACCGAATTCCCGGTCGAGATCAGCCTGAGCCCGCTCGAGACCGAAGAGGGTCTCATGGTCTCGAGCGCGATCCGCGACATCAGCGGACGGAAGACGGCGGAGGCGAAATTCCGCGGGCTCCTCGAATCGGCCCCCGACGCGATGGTCATCGTGAACAAGGCGGGCGAGATCGTGCTCGTGAATGCGCAGGTCGAGCGCCTGTTCGGCCACACGCGCGCGGAGCTCCTGGGTCAGCGGGTGGAGATCCTCGTACCCGAGCGATTCCGTGGAAAGCACGCGGGGCACCGGGGCGGCTATTTCGTGGATCCCCGCGTGCGCTCGATGGGAACCGGAATGGAGCTCTACGGCCTGCGCCGGGACGGTACGGAATTCCCCGTCGAGATCAGTCTCAGCCCGCTCGAAACCGAAGAGGGCGTCCTCGTCTCGAGCGCCATCAGGGACATCACCGGGAGGAAGCGCCTCGAGGAGGTGGCCCGCCGCGAGCGCGAGCGCGCCATCGAGGCCAGCCGCATGAAGAGCGAGTTCCTGGCCAACATGTCGCACGAGCTCCGGACCCCGCTCAACGCGATCATGGGTTTCTCGGAGCTCATCCACGACGGCTTCGCGGGCCCCGTCACCGGCAAGCAGAAGGAATACCTCGCCGACGTTCTCGCGGGCTCGAGGCACCTCCTCCAGCTCATCAACGACGTTCTCGACCTCTCGAAGGTCGAGGCAGGCAAGATGGAGTTCTTCCCGAGCGCCGTGGACGTGAGAGAGCTGGTGCGGGAGGTGTCGAGCAATCTCCGCGGTCTTTCGGGCGCCAAGGGAATCGAGGTCGCGGTCGAGATCGAAGAGGGCTTCGGCGTCGTTCGAACCGATCCCGATCGTCTGCGACAGGTCCTCTACAACTATCTGTCGAATGCGCTGAAGTTCACGCCCGATCACGGCCAGGTCAGCGTTCGTGCCCGCCTCGCGCCGGGCCGGACGTTCCGGATCGAGGTGCAAGACAGCGGGATCGGGATCGCCCCCGAGCAGCTCGGCCG
>JAEUQS010000247.1 GCA_016789625.1 Acidobacteriota bacterium
GGGACGGCCGGGCCCGCGACGGGGCGCTCGCCGCCGCCGTCCTCGCGGTCGCGTACTTCACCAAGCCTCACGCCCTCATGCTCCTCGCCGGCTACGGCGTGGCCGTCCTCGCGGGCTGGGTGAGGTCACGGAACGCGCGGAGCCTCGCGGCGCGGGCGCTTCCCTTCGCGTCGCTCGCCCTCGTCGCGCTCGTGAGGCTCCTCGTGGCTCCGGATGCCGAGGGCCTGCGAGGCCTCTTCGGAGGCAGCCACTACGGACGGGAGCTCCGGTCCACGGGGCTCGACGCCTTCGGCTGGATGTCGGCGCTCGGGCTCGGCCACCTCGCCGTGCTCGCGATCGCCGTGGGGTTCCTTCCCCTCGCGGCGCTCCTCGTCGCGGCGCTCTCGCGGGACGTTCCCGAGAGGCTCGTCCCGCTCGTGCGGCTCACCCTCGGAACGCTCGTCGCGCTCCTCGTCCTCTCGGTGACGCACGTCGTCACCGTGGACCTGACCTCGCGGCTCTACGAACGCTACCTCGCCGTCCTCGCGCCCGCGCTCGTCACGATCGCCTGCGCGCTGCCGGAGCGGCTCAGGCGGCGCACGCTCGGCGTGGGGCTCGCGCTCGGACTCGCCAGCGCCGTGGGCCTCGCGATCACAGCCAGGACCGTCCTCACGTGGCACGTGCACGGCGACGCGCCAGGGCTCACCGGCTTCTTCCGGCTCTTCCGGTCGACGGGATCCGCCGCCACGGGCCTCGCGATCGCGGCCGCCGCCGTGCTCGCGACGTTCTCGTTCGCATTCATCGGAAAGCGGTTCGGCGTCGTCCTCCTCGCGACGTACTTCCTGGTTCTGAACGGTGCCTGGTACCGCGAGGTCCGGGAGATCCGCAACGACACGCGGGCGAAGAGCTTCGCTCTCGAGGTGGAGCGACAGACCCGCGGCGCTCCCCTCTACGCGGTGGTCGACGGGCTCGACCGCACGACGCTCTGGGCCCTCGAGCTGTGGACGCGGACGCGGCCCGTCGCGTGCTTCGTCGCGAAACCGCGCCACGAGTGGTGGCTGCCGCTCACGGGGTCTCTCGACGAGGTCCTCGCCCGCGGCGGACCGGCCTTCCTTCTCACGAGCGCGGCGCTGCCGCTCCCCGGCGGTTTCGAGCCCGTCCTCTCGGCGGACGCGCCGGGCCCGGTGCGGCTCTCGCGAAGGTTGACGGCCCCGCCCGATCGGGTAACGTCCACCCGCCCATGAGAACCCGAACCCCGCTGTCGTCCTTTTCCGCTCTGGCCGTTCTCGCCGCCCTCGGCCTCGCCGGCTGCGGGAAAGGCCGGGACGGCGCGCCGTCCCCGGCACCGGCCACGGCTTCGGCTCCGGCAGCCGTCGACCCCGCGCTCGTGGAGGGCGAGTTCACCGTGCTCGACGCCCCCGCCTCCGTTCCCGCGGGCAGCACGTTCACGCTCCGCGTCGAGGTGAGGAACACGACCTCCTTCCCCTGGCCTTCGGCCGGCGCGACCCCCGTACGGCTCGGCTATCACTGGGCCGACCCCGAGGGAAACAAGGGCAGCTGGGAATCCGTGGTGTGGGACGACGGCCGCCGGGGCGCTCTGACGGCCGATCTCGCGCCGGGCGAGAAGACCGTCGTGACCCTCGAGGTGCTGGCCCTCTCCGCGCCCACGAAGGGCGCCCGGCTCGTCATCGCGCCCTTCGTCGCGAACCTGTCGACGAGCGGATGGCACGTCGGGAAGGTGCACGTCCAGCCGTTCGTGATCGATTCCGTCCCGCCCGCCGCGGCGCGCTGATCCCGCGTGGTGGGCGGTCCCTTCGTCCTCACGTTCGACGTGGAGCACGCCGTGGAGGCCAACTACGGCGGCTACACGCGGATCGCTCCCACGCCGGAAGACGACGCGGCACTGCGCCGGCAGGTCGCCACGCTCCTCCGCGCGTGCACCGCGCACCGCGTGGGAGCCACGTTCTTCGTCGTGGGCACGGCGCTCGACGCGTTCTGCCGGGCGTGGGAGGACGTGAGCCCTCCCGCGGGGCACCGCCTCGAGGTGGCGTTTCACGCGCCCGATCACCGTGCCCTCGACGACTGGGAGCCCGAGGAGTTCTCGCGAGGGACGGAGGCCTTCCAGCGGGCGCTCGGCAGCCGCCTCGGGCGCGAGGCCAAGGGCTTTCGCGCGCCCAGCTGGTCGCTTTCCAAAGCGAACGTCGGGTGGGTCTACCCTTCGCTCCGGAACGCGGGGTTCGCGTACTCGAGCTCGGAGTTCCGCATCCGGGCGAAGCTCTTCCCGCAGGTTTCCACGAGCTCTCTGCCGTTCGTGACGGCCGAGGGTCTCCTCGAGATCCCGGTGAATCCCGCCCGCTATCTGGGCGTGACGATTCCCTACAACGGCGGCGGCTGGGCCCGCTTCTTCCCCGTTTCGCTGCTCCTCGCGGTGCTCGGCGCCGAGGAGCCCCAGCCGCATCCCAAGGTCTTCTTCCTCCATCCGCGCGAGATCGACCCGGCGTCGCGGATCCTGCCGCTTTCGCCATTCCACTCGTTCATCCATCATCACGGCATCGAAGACATGCCCGGAAAGCTCGACGTGCTCCTCGCGGCCTTTCGTTGGCGGGGAATGCTCGAATCCCTCGAGGAAATGAAGGCCGGGCAGGCTGAATTCAGGAGAAACAACTGATGTCGACACTTCGCTTTTCGTCTGCCGCGCTCGTGGCCACCGCGCTCCTCGTGAGC
>JAEUQS010000249.1 GCA_016789625.1 Acidobacteriota bacterium
CGGAGGCCTGTTCGGATCCCCGCCCTTCTCCTGAGGACGGCCACCGTCCTTCGGCATGCCCCAGGTCTTCTCGTTCATGCCCCGCGGGCCCATCGGCTCGGCCCGCGGAGGCTGCCGCGGACCGAACATGCAGAGCTCGCCGGGACCCACGAAGAGCGGGGCCGGCGGGGCGACGCCGCGTCCCGTGACCTCGACCTTGCCTTCGAAGACCGCGAGAGCGGCGTTGCCCGAGGAATCCACCTCGATGCCGTAACGCGTGCCGCGCACGGCGAGGAGCGCGCCCGGCGTCGCGACGACGCGCGGCTCGGTGCCGGTGACCGCCTCGAAGATCGCCTTCAGCCGGCCGCGCTCGAGCAGCAGGAGAACGCCGGGCTCGTTGCCCGCGAGCTTCACCCGCGAGGAGGATTCGATCTCGAAGCGGCTGCCGCGCTCCGGCACCGCCACGACCGCGCGGGCCCAGAAGCCCGTCGTCACGACGTCGCCCGGTTCGGCCGTACCGCCCACGACCACCTTTTCCTCGCGCTTCGGGTCGCCACCCGGCGCCCGCAGAACCTTGCTCTTGACCTCCTCGAAGCGGTACGTCAACGAGGGAGACGGCGAATCCGTGGCCGACGCCACGAGCGCGACCAGGGCGACGAGCCCCAGGGACCGGAGGGACGGACGTAAGGTCATGGCTCAGGCTCCTTCAGCTTCCGTGCCAGCGTCTTGCGGTCGATGCCCAGGAGCCGCGCCGCCTCGGAGCGGTTTCCGCCCGAGGCCTCCAGAACCCGCTGGACATGCCGCCTCTCGACCTCTTCCAGGGTTTCGAGCCCCTCCTCGGCCGCAGGAATCGGGGCGGCGCTTTCGATGTCCTCTTCGCGTGCCCCGAGCCCCACCAGAACGCGGCGCGCGACCACGGCGTCGTCGAGCCGTCCGGCTTCGATGACGATACGCCGCACGGCCAAACGGAGCTCCCGAACGTTGCCGGGCCAGGTGTGCGCGGCGAGGACGGCCAGCACCTCGGGGCTCGGATCGCCGACGTCCCCCGCGGCGACGCCCGTCTCCTCCTCCGCCAGCGCGCGGAACCGCGCGACGAGGGCCGGAAGGTCGGAGAGGCGCTCGCGGAGCGGAGGGATCCGGATCTCGTAGCCCGCGAGGCGGTAGAAGAGGTCCTGACGGAAGCGGCCCTCGGCCACCATGGCGCGGAGGTCCCGGTGCGTCGCCGCGACGACGCGCACGTCGACGGCCTCGCCCCGGTCGGCGCCGAGCGGCGTCACGACGGACTCCTCGAGGAACCTGAGGAGCTTCACCTGGAAGAGCGGGGAGACGTCGCCGATCTCGTCGAGGAAGACGGTGCCTCCGTGCGCGGCCTGGAGCGCGCCGCGGCGGTCCCGGTGCGCGTCGGTGAACGCGCCCTTGCGATGACCGAAGAGCTCGCTCTCGAGGAGCGTGTCGGGCAGGGCGCCGCAGTGGACGGGCACGAACGGCCCCGCAGAGCGCGTGCCGAAGCGGTGGAGCGCCGTCGCGACGAGCTCCTTGCCGGTGCCGGTCTCTCCCACGACGAGGACGGGCACGCGCATGGATGCGACCCGCGCGACCGCGCGATAGACGTCGACGATCGCGGGATGCGAGCCGACGATGCTGACGTTGAGTCCCTCGGGCCCCTCCTCCGAGGTCGCGGCGGGAGCGTGCGTCGCGAGCGCCGCCTGGGCGCGTTCGAGAAGCGTCGACACGTCGAAGGGCTTGGCGAGGTAGTCGAAGGCGCCCGTGCGCGCGGCCTCGGCGGCCGTCTCCATGGAGCCCCGGGCCGTCATCATGAGGAACGCGGGCGGCGCCTCGCCGAGCGACGCGAGCAGGGAGAGACCGTCCTCGCCGGGCATGTACAGATCGCAGACGACGAGCGCCGGCTTCTCGCGCGCCACCGCACGCCGCGCCTCGGCCGCGGACGCGGCCCGCTGGACGCGGTACCCGGCCTTCTCGAGCGCGAGGGCCGTCATCTCGCGGATGGCCGCGTCGTCGTCCACGACGAGCACGAGAGCGCTCATTCGCCGCTGCTCGTGAGG
>JAEUQS010000267.1 GCA_016789625.1 Acidobacteriota bacterium
GGCTCGTACACGTCGTTCATCAACAACGCCCAGTACGGGTACATCTGGTACGGCTGGACCGACGGCAACAACGATCACATCGCGCAGCGCTCCGAGGTCAACTTCAACAACATCCTCTACGCCTACAACATCAACCCCGACTGTCCCACCTGCCCGAACCCCAACCGCGTGAACCCCGACCTCAAGGGACCCACGACGCAGGAGATCGTCCTCGGCTTCGAGCACGAGCTCTTCACGGGCCTCGCGGTCTCCGTGAACGGCACGTACCGCAAGATGAACGACCTCGTGTGGTTCCAGAATTTCGGCCTCAACCCGAACGGCTCCATGCACCTCTACACGCGTGACGATTTCGAGCTGTCCGACTACGTCGAGGGCACCGACGTCAACGGCAACCCCTACCGCATTCCCTACTACGGCCTCAAGGCCACGGCTCCCGGCCCCACGGGACGCTACCTGAGCAACCGGCCCGACTACAGTCAACAGTACAAGGGCATCGAGCTCCAGCTCAACAAGCGCTATGCCGACAACTGGTCGGCCCGCTTCGGGTTCTCCTACAACGACTGGACGCAGGACGTCGGCAGCGGCGCGTTCTTCGACCCCAGCAACCAGCTCAACCAGACGGTCTACGGCTCCACCACGGGCGGCTCCATCGACGACGGCGGCCCGGTGGTCTACAACGTCGGAGTCGGCTCCGGCGCCAAGGGCAACGTCTACATCAACTCCAAGTGGCAGATGAACGTCAACGCCCTCTACACGCTCCCCTGGGGCGGTCTGAACGTCGCGGGGAACTTCTTCGCGCGCCAGGGCTACCCGATCCTCTTCATCGACACGAACGGCGACCCCGGCGACGGTCTCGGACCGCGGAACCTCCTCATCAACCCGATCGGCACGAAGAGGAATCCCACGGTGGCGAACCTCGACCTGCGCCTCGAGAAGCCCATCAAGATCCAGAACATCACGCTGTCCCTCTCCGTCGACGCGTTCAACGTCCTCAACAGCAACGTCACGCTCCAGCGCAAGAGCGATGTCTCGCAGAGCTCGCACGCGGGCGGCGACATCACCGAGGTCCAGAGCCCGCGCGTGTTCCGCTTCGGCGGCCGCATCACGTTCTGAGCCGACCTTGATCCTGGGGGTCTCGCGATCCCCAGGGTCCCCATCGGATATTCCGGTTCATCGGAGCGCCGCGGGTGAAACCCTCCGGCGCTCCTTTTCGTTTTCAGGGGGTCCCATGCGCAGAGCCTCGACCGTCCTCCTCCTCCCCGCCCTCGTTCTCGCTCTCGTGGCGGGTTCCTGCAAGAAGACGCGCACGCCGGCGAAGCCGCACGTCTTCTTGATCTCCATCGACACGCTGAGGGCGGACCACCTCCCCGCCTGGGGCTACAAGGGGGTCGAGACCCCTGCGCTCGACGCCTTCGGCAGGGACGCTCTCCTCTTCTCGAACGCGTCCTCGCACATTCCGCTCACGCTGCCGGCGCACCTGTCGGTGATGACCGGCCTCCTCCCTTCCGAGCACGGCGTGCGGGACAACTCCGGTTACCGGCTGAAGCCCGCCACCGAAACCCTGGCCGAGCTGCTCGCGGCGCAGGGCTACGAGACGTTCGGGGCAGTCTCCACCATCGTCCTCGCGGGCGAGTCCGGCATGAAGGACGGCTTCACGTCTTACGAAGACCGCATCGAAGCCTGGGCACCCAACATGTCCCTCGGGCGGCTCCAGAGAGACGGCGGCGAGACGGCCGCCAAGCTCCTCGAGGCTCTCCCCCGGCAGCCCGGCAAGCCGCTCTTCGGCTTCCTCCACCTCTACGAGCCGCACACGCCCTACACGCCTCCCGAGCCGTTCCGCACGCGCTACGCGAAGAGCCCCTACGACGGCGAGATCGCCCGGGCCGACGAGATCCTGGGCTCCTTTCTCGCGGAGCTGAAATCCCGCGGGCTCTACGACGACGCGCTCATCGCCGTTTTCTCCGACCACGGCGAAGGCCTCGGCGACCACGGAGAGGACGAGCACGGGCTGTTTCTCTACCGCGAGTCTCTCCACATTCCGCTCCTCGTGAAGCTGCCGGGAAAGGCCCGGGCCGGCGAGTCCGTCGCTCCGCCGGTCGGTCTGACGGACCTCTTCGCGACCGTGCTCGCGGCCACGGGCACGAAGGGTCCGGCGCGGACCGCCTCGCACGACCTCCGCGAGGTGCGGGACACGGCCGCGGCCCGCGACCGCCGCATCTACGCCGAGACGTACTTCCCCCGCCTACACTACGGCTGGGCGGGGCTGGCCTCGCTCATGGACTCGCAGCACCACTACCTCGAGGGCCCGAGGGCCGAGCTGTACGACTTCGTCGCCGACCCCGGCGAGCGGCACGACCTCTCGGCCACGCTCCCCCCGGCGTTCCGATCGATGAGGCTCCAGCTCTCGAAGATGGAGAGCCGTGGGCTCGCCAAGCCGGCGACGGGCGACAAGGAGCAGGCGGCCAAGCTGGCCTCGCTGGGCTACCTGTCGGGCGGCGCGGAGGCGAAGGGCGCGGACTCCGAGCTGCCCGACCCGAAAGACAAGGCCGGCGTCGTGCGGGAGCTGAAGGAGGCCCACAGGCTCCTCGGAGAAGGTCACCCCGACGAGGCGCGAGCCGCCTTCCGCGCGCTCCTCGCGAAGGAACCGGGCATGACCGACGTGTGGAACGGCCTCGCGCAGGCCGCCCGCAAGGCGGGCCGCCCCGAGGAGGCGCTCGAGGCCCTGAAGGAGGCCGCGAAGCGCTCACCGGGCACGACGGATTTCTTCCTCGCCATCGCGAACCTCGCCGCCGAGCTCTCCCTCTGGGAGGACGCCCGCGCCCATGCGGAGCTGGCCCGCGACGGGGGGAACCCTCTGGCCGGGGAGACCCTCGCCACGATCGCGCTCGCCGAGGGGAACCTGCCCGAAGCGAAGCGCCAGCTCGCGGGATGCTCTCCCGCGAGGCGTTTCCCGAAGCTCCTCGCCGCGCGCATCGCCGTGAAGGAGAACCGGCTCGCCGAAGCCGTCCAGCTTCTGGACACCCTCCTCGCCGAGACGGCGAGCGCCCGGGCTCAGGTCCTCATGTCGGTCCACCAGGCGCGGGCCGATGCCCTCGCCCGCCTGGGCCGCGATGCCGAGGCGGCGGAGGCCTTCGAGCGGGAGCTGGCGCTGTTTCCCGAGAACCTGGAGGCCTGGCAGGGTCTGGCGCTGCTCCGCGCCTCGCAGGGGAACGTCGATGCTCTCGACGCGACGTTGAGCCGCCTCCTGGCTCACGTACCCGGTCCCGCCGGATATCTGGGAGCCCTCGCGGTGCTCGACACGGCGGGGGACCGGCAGGGACGTGAGGCGCTTCGCCGCAGGGCCGAGGCGGCTTTTCCCACCGACTCCCGCTTCCGGGCACGGCCCGTCTAGGACGAATCCCCGAACCGGCAGGACGGTGCGCCCCGTTTCCCGATCTCGGGAGACGGCGGCTGCCATTTTCGCGTGGATTTGACGTAAAGTCGGAGACGGTTCCAAAATCCCGAATCCCGGTGGAAGACCGTCCCTCCCCACAAGCGAGACAAACCATTCTGCCTCATACACTTGCGGCAAACGTGACGGATCGCACCAGCGGGCCGGCATCTTGCTAAGTCAATAGCGCCAACCCGTCACGACTGGGCGGGAATGAATCAGGAAAGCCCCCGGTTTCCCGTCTTACACATCCGTTTTCTGGAGGTTGCGAGCCTCTCATCAACTTCATCAGGAGGATCCGAGTGAACAAATTCGTCAGAACCTGCATCATCTCGATGGCCGCTTTTGCGGCCCCGGCAGCGTTTGCCGCGCTCGACGGGACCATCAGCGGTACCGTCAAGGACGCGAGCGGGCAGCCCCTGCCGGGCGTCTCCGTCACGGTCAGCGGCTCGGCCCTGCAGGGTCAGCGCACCGCCGTCACCAAGCCCGACGGCTCGTACCTCATCGCGAACCTGCCGCCGGGTACCGGCTACAAGGTGAGCTTCGCGCTCCAGGGCTTCAAGTCCCTCGACCGCACCGACGTGCGCGTCGCGCTGAGCGCCGACACGCAGGTCGCCGCCACGCTCGACCTCACCTCCGTGGTCGAGGGCATCACGGTCACGGCCGACGCCCCGATCGTCGACGTCACCAAGACCAACACTTCCACCAACTTCGGCGGCGACTACCTCAAGAAGGTTCCCATCGGCTCCGGCGGCCGCACCTACCAGTCGGTTCTCTCGGCCGCGCCGGGCGTCACGACGGGCGGCGGTAACCCGAACGTCATGGGCGGCAACATCCTCGAGAACTCCTGGATGGTCGACGGCATCAACACCACCGACCCCGTCACGCACACGTTCTCGTTCAACCTCAACCCGGACGCGATCCAGGAGATCAACCTCCAGACCTCCGGCT
>JAEUQS010000296.1 GCA_016789625.1 Acidobacteriota bacterium
CAACGCGTCGCTCGAGGACGTCGACGAGGTGGCCGAGCTCGAATCCAGGGCCTTTCCCGTGCCCTGGCGAAGAGAGTCCTTCGTTTCCGAGGTGGGCCTCCTGTACCGTTACAACCGCATTGCGCGCACCGAGCTCGGCCACTTCGCGGGCTACGCGTTCTGCACCTGGGCGGGCGGAGAGCTCCACATCAACAAGATCGCGACCGAGGTGCGTTACCGCAGGCTGGGCGTCGCCCGGCGGCTGATGCGGGACATCGAAGCCTTCGCCCTCCGCGAAGGGATGGAGGACATGTTCCTGGAGGTGAGGGTGAGCAACGGGCCCGCCCGCGCCCTGTACGAATCCCTCGGATTCGAGGATCTCTCCCGGCGACCTTCGTATTACGTGGACGGAGAGGACGCCCTCGTTCTCGTCAAGACCTTAACGGATTCTTGACGTGGCCCCTCTCCGGGAGCCAGACTGCCACTATCTGCCGAGCAGGAGGTTGCGATGCAGACTTTGACCGAAGAAGTGAAGCGTGAACTCTCGGATTCCCATGAGGAGTTCAAAAAGCTCCTCGATGATCATCACGCCCACGAAAGACGTCTCGCCGAGCTGGCTTCCAAGACATATCTCTCGTCGGACGAGGAGACCGAGGAGAAGCGTCTGAAGAAGGAAAAGCTCACGCTCAAGGACCGGATGGAGCAGATTGCGCGCGAGCACCGCGCGCGCGTCAGCCCGACCCACTGAGCCCGCATGGGCGCGGAACCAGGTAAACCGATCCCCGAGCGCCGCGGCGTCCGCCGCGGCGTTTACGTTCTTCCCACCCTGTTCACCGTGGGGAACATCTTCTGCGGCTACCTCGCGATCGACGCGGCGTTCCAGGCCTCGACGGATACGCGCTACTTCGATCAGGCGGCGATGCTGCTCTTCCTCGCGGGAATCCTGGACGGCCTCGACGGCCGGGTCGCGCGGCTCACGGGCACGACCTCGGCATTCGGGGAGCAGCTCGACTCCCTGGCCGACGTGATCTCCTTCGGCCTCGCCCCGGCCTACCTCGCCTACCGCTGGGCTCTCACCGACTTCCACCGCTGGGGCCTGCTCGTCTCGTTTCTCTTCGTGGTGTGCGGCGCCTGCCGGCTCGCGCGCTTCAACGTGCAGGTGCACGTGGTGGACAAGCGGTACTTCGTGGGCCTGCCCATCCCGGCCGCGGCCGGTGCCGTGGTCGGCCTCATCTGGATCCTCCCCGATCCGCCGGACCCCACGTGGAGGATCCCCTTCCTCTGCGTCGTCCTGGGAATCTCCTACCTCATGGTTTCGACGATCAAGTACCGATCGTTCAAGGACATCGACCTGAAATCCCGCAGAACTCCTCTTCTGGTGCCGCTCATCGCCGCGACGATCGCCGCGATCTTCATCCTCCAGGAGAAGGCCCTCACGGCCCTCCTCCTCATCTTCGCGCTCTCGGGCCCGGTCGCGAAGGTCATCGGAATCCTCTCGGGCCGCCGCGAGCTGCCTCCGCCGCCGGTGGAGAAGCCCGCCTGATGCGAGGACCCGAAGGTCCTCGTATCCCGGTCGCCATCGTCGATCCTCACACGCTCCTCGGGCGCGACGTCAAGGCCGTGCTCGAGGAGCGGGCGTTCCCGGTTACCAAGCTCCACCTCTTCCATACCCAGAACGTGGGCAGCGGCCTCCTCGCGGAGGGAGACGACGAAGCCACGTACGTCGCGCCCGTCGAGCCCGGAGCCCTCGACCTCAGCCGCATCGCGTTTCTCTGTGGCTCGCCGGAGGGAACGGCTCGCTTCCTGAAAACGCGCAGCCCGTCCGACGGCTGCATCGCGATCGACTTGTCAGGCGCAGCTGCTCCTGTGGCTCCGCCCGTTCCGGGCTACGCACCTGTCCCCGGCCCGTTCGTCGTGCCCGAAGACGACACCGCCCCCCTCCCGCCCGGCGGCCTCCTGCGGCTGCACGACCCCACCGCCGTCGTCGTCGCGGACCTTCTGAAGAGGCTCAGCACGGCCGCGGGCTCGCCCCTCGCCGGCGCCACCGTCGCGGTGGACCGTCCGGTGAGCGAGCTCGGCAAGGCAGCGCTCTCCGAGCTCTTCGAGCAGGCTCTCGCGCTCGCGACGTTCCGGCCGATCCCAAAGGAAATCCTGGGCACGCAGGTCGCCTTCAACATGCACGTCCCCGCCGACACGCCGGCCTACGAGGCGCGGGTCGAGCGGGAGATCCGGACGCTCCTGGGCGCCGACGGCGAGCTACCCCTCACGATCCTCTCGGTGCGCGGAGGCACCTTCCACGGACACCTGATCCGCATCGAGGCGCGGTTCTCCACGCCGGTGCCCGACGAGGCGACCCTCCGGGCCGCGCTTTTCCAGAAGGGATCACCGCTCGAGGACGTGGACCCCGAGAACCTCTCGGGCCCCGTGGAGTCCGCGGCGCGCGACGAGACGCTCGTCCTGCGCATCGCGAGCCACTCCGGAGAGGCCCGCGGACGCATCACCATCACGGCGGCGTCCGATCACCTGAGACGGGCGGGCGCTCTCGCGGCCGTGAAGACCGCCGAAAGGCTCCTCGCGAAGCTGTAGTGCCCTGGGGGAACCATGGCCGGTTCCCCCAGACCCCCGAAGGGCCAATCGCTGATCTTAGGTGCCCTGGGGGCACCAGGGCCGGTGCCCCCAGACCCCCTCCGAGTCAATCGCTGATTTCTTCGGGCTCCGGGGAGGTCGTCGCTACTTCTTGCCCTTGGCCTTCGGCTTCGCGGGCTCGGGCTTCGGCATCGAGAGCGCGACTTCGATCTCCTCGCCCTTCACCGCGCGGCCGTCGCCGAGCGTCATCTGGTACGAGAAGAAGACCCTGGGGCGCGAGCCCGAGACCCGGATCGGACCCACGACGCTGGCTTCGCGAGGCGCGAAGAAGTTCTCGTAGATGTGCGTCACCGTGGCCCGGCCGAACGGCGCGATCGGAGACTTCTCGACGTCTTTCTCGAGCAGCTCGTAGCGGTCGTAGTCGCCGGCGTTCACCTTCACGAGCACGCCGCCCTCGACGCGCACCTTGATGAAGTTGTTGAACCGCGAGAGGTCGCTCGGCGTGTCGCCCTGGTTCTCCACCTTCAGCTTGAACTCGGCGAAGCCGCGGCCGCCCCCCGTCGGAACCGTCTCGATCACGAGCTTCGGGTCCACGGGCTTGCCGGTGAGAATCGCCCGGAGCGCCGGGAAACCGAGCAGGTGGCCGTCGGTGGGGAGCCCGTCCACCATGAACACGCGGCCCTTGAACGAGGGCGCGGGCCACTTCGCGACGGCCGCGAGGAACTTCAGGAGATCCCCGTGCGAAAGAACCTGGAAGCTCGCGTAGCCGCCGTCCGCGGCCAGGAGCGTCTTGTTGTTCTCGAATCCCTGGCGCGGCTTGAAGCGATACGTATTTCCCGGCGTGCTCGAGAGCACCTCACCGAATCCGAAATCCAGATTGCGGTCTTCCGAGAGCCGGTCGATCTCGCCGTCGGACATCTTTCGGCCCGAGACGCCGTCCTTGCTCGCGAACCCGTAGCCGCCGGGCACGATGAGGATCCGGAAGGGCAGCGGAAAGTCCTTGGCGGTCGCCTCCGAAAGCTCGGTGACGACCCGGTTTCCGTTCTCCGGACGGCGGCCGTAGGAGAAGACGAGCGCCTCGTCGGCGGCTCCGGACAGCGGCTTCCAGGACTCGGGCGGCGCGTCCGCCGGGAGCGTCACCGAGACCGGGAGCCTCGCGATGCCCTTCAGCTTCTTGCACACCGCGGCGAGCACCTCGGCCTGAGCAGGCGCGGGGAGCACGTGGAGGTGCAGACCCACGACGTCGGCCCAGGGCTTCGCATCGTCGAGCAGCTTGCGAATCGCGGGCGCCCACGAATTGGCGATCTCGTCGCCCTTGGCATCGGCACGGAACTGCGCTTCGGCTCCGTTCTCCCCCATGAGCACGAGGACGACGGGCCGGGCGATCTTCTCGGGCGACGGCGGGAAGGGCTTCAGCGCGCCCTGAGCGGTGAGCGCCGCGCCGGGGACGTAGAGCTTCCCGATTCCCATCCCGTCGAAGTCGGTCAGCAGCTCCGGTGGGATGACGACCGGCGCCTCGGCGAGGAACAGCGCGTCGCCTTTCGACGGGGCTTTCCCGCCCGAGGGAGCCGGACCCTGGACCTGCTCCTTGGAGGACTTCTTGCACGCGGGGACGAGGAGGAACACGCCCAGCAGGAAGAGGCCAACGCTCTGTCGGATGTTCATGGCCCGAATGTTATCAACGAGGCGCGGCGGGGAGCGTGAAACCGATGCGGAGCCCGCCCATCGGCGACGGCTCCGCGAAAACGCGCCCGCCGCTCCGCTCGACGCCCCGTCTCGCGGCCGCGAGACCCATGCCCGAGCCTCGAGACTTCGTGGAGAACGACGGATCGAAGAGGCGCGGCAGCTTCTCGGGGGGCACGCCCGGTCCGTCGTCGTC
>JAEUQS010000313.1 GCA_016789625.1 Acidobacteriota bacterium
GCGGGAGATGCGCCCCGACATCATCACGCTCGACGTCATGATGCCGGGCATGGACGGCTGGGCCGTGCTCACGAAGCTCAAGGACGACCCCACCACGGTGGACATCCCGGTCGTCATGCTCACGATGCGCGACGACGAGAGTCTCGGCTACGCGCTCGGCGCGGCCGAGTACATGGTGAAGCCCATCGACCGCGAGCGGCTGCTCAAGGTGCTGCTGCGCTATCGCTGCCAGTCGCCGCCCTGCCCGGTGCTCGTGGTGGACGACGACCCCGAGGTACGCGAGATGCTGCGGCGGATCCTCGAGAAGACGGGCTGGGTCGTGGAGGAGGCGGGGAACGGCCGGGAGGGCCTCGCGGTCGCCGCGCGCAACCGGCCCGAGCTCGTGCTGCTCGATCTGATGATGCCGGAGATGGACGGCTTCGAGTTCCTCGAGGAGTTCCGTCAGGACGCGCAGAACGCCCGCGTGCCCGTGATCGTGGTGACGGCCAAGGATCTCTCGGGGGAGGAGCGGACGCGCCTTAACTGCCACGTCCAGAGGGTGCACCAGAAGGGCGCTCTCAGCCGGGACGAGCTCCTCGCCGAGGTCACGCAGACGCTCGCCGCCAGCGCGCGCTCTCAGCGGCCTGCTGTGCCCTGAGGGGCGCTCCTACGCCGCGCCCCTCAGACTCCCCCAGGCGGGGTCATCGCTTGGTCTTACCGGGTTGATTTCCGCTGACCTGATGTTCGTCGCGAAGGAGATCGAGGACGGTCTTGACCGGAGCGAACGTCTCGAGGGGCACCTCCACGAACACGGTGATCCAGCGCGCCATCGCCCCGTTCCAGAGCCCGGGCCTTTCGAGCGCCACGAGCGGCCGGCCCTCGTACGTCTTGTGGGAGAGGAACACGGCGTCCTCGTTCACGAACCGCTTCAGGTCGTAGAGCTCCCCTCGCGCGTTGCGCACCGCGCACACGAGATCGACGGGGTTGAAGTGCGTGCCGGAATTCCAGATCGCACGCTGACCGGGGTCCGAGAGATCCGCCTCGGCCGACTCCACGATCTGGAGCGACGCGCCGCCCGGTCCGTCGACGAAGAAGGGCCCGCCGCCCGGCTCGCCCACGTTGCGCACGACGCCGCACACGCGGAGCGGCCGGTCCAGAAGGTCGTAGATCGCACCGGCGTCGCGGGGCGGCTCGGGGAGGCCGAGCTCGTCGACGACGAAACGCGCGGCCGCAGCGACCGCCGCCTCCGCCACCTCGGGCGGGACGTCCGCGGCGATCGTGAGCGCGGCGTCCTTCGGCGCCGCGGACAGCGCCGCGAGGTGCCGGTCCCGCGCCGCCTCGAGGCGCAGCGCGAGGCCCGCGAGGAGCTTCTTCCACAGGAGCGTCGGCGCCCGCCGCCCGGCGGGCACGACGTTGTCGATGTTCTTGATGAACACGATATCGGGTTCCAGCCGCGCCAGGTTCGAGAGGAGCGCGCCGTGCCCGCCGGGGCGAAAGAGCAGGTCCCCCCCGGACGTGCGGAACGGCCCGCCCGCGCCGTCGCCCGCGAGAGTGTCGGTGGACGGGTCCTGCTCGGAGAACGTCACGTCGAACGCCACGCCGTGCTCGCGCGAGAGCGCGTTCGCGACGCGCGAGAGGAGCTCCTGGAAGAGCCTCAGGTGCTGCGCCGAAACCGTGAAGTGCGCGCGCACGATGCCGCCCTTCGCCGCGGCCGACTGCGCGCCCTCGGCGAGGTGCTCCTCGAACGGAGTCTTCGCTCCGGGTCCCGACCCGTGGAACTTGATGAGGCCCTTCGGCAGCGCCGCGAGGCCGAGCCCCGGCGTGAACAGCGTCGCGCGCGCGATGGGCGCGATCCGGGGCGTGCCCTCGAGATCGACCGCCGCGGCCAGCTCGTCGCGAAACGCGAAGCGCCGCAGGCCCTCGAGGAACGCGAGCCCCTGAACGGCCTTCGCATCGCCCGTGGCCGCGCGGGCGGCGAGCACCTCGGGATCGGGGTCCTCGGCCGCGAGCGCCTCGAGGAACGCGAACATCCGCGAGGCGGCGCCCGAGGCCGGCACCAGCTTCGTGAAGCGGCCCGCCCGGGCCGCCTCCGCCCACAGCTCGAGGAGCTCCGCGTGAACCTCCTCGGGAAGGACGCGCACGCCGTCGCCCTTCGTCGCGGGGCGGAGGAGCCGCAGGGGCTTCGGCGGGCTCGCGAGGAGCGCGAGCTGCCGCTCCGCTTCCTCCCTCGGGATCCCGCGCCGTTCGAGGGTCTCAAAATCCCTTTCGGAAAGCACGCTCATGACCCGATTCTGCGTCAGGTGCGGAGGGCGGAACGCCCGGAGCCGCATCAGATGCGGAGGGCGGAACGCCCGGAGCCGCAGCAGGTGCGAAGGGCGGAACGCCCGGAGCCGCAGCAGGTGCGAAGGGCGGAACGCCCGGAGCCGAATCAGGTCGCGCGGGCCTCCGCAACGAGCGCCGCGGCGCTTCCCTCGCGGGTCGGGACGGTGCTCGCCGAGCCAATGCGGACGCCGCCCTCGGGGAGCGAAAGCGCCGAGAGCCGGGCGCTCAGATCCTCCCGGATGGCGAGCGTGTCCTCCGCTGCGGCGCCCGGCACGAGTACCGCGAAGCTCCCTTCCCCGAGCCTCGCGGCCAGGTCTCCCGCGCGTCTGAGGGCCGCGAGAAGCGTCTGAGCCACCGCGACCTCGACGGCCTCGCCCGCGTCCTTCCCGTCCCGCTCGACGAGCGCCGGAAGGCCGGGGAGCGAAAGCACGAGGAGGCCGAGCGCGGTTCCCGACCGCAGGCCGCGCCGCCACTCCTCCTCGAGCGATTCCTCGAAGTGCCGGAGGTTCGCGAGGCCGGTCGGCTCGTCGAGATACG
>JAEUQS010000561.1 GCA_016789625.1 Acidobacteriota bacterium
TCACGAAAGCGGACGCGCCATGAGCACATCGCGCTGCACGTCCTTGCCGAGCACGAAGGGGTGCTCACCGCATTCCACGAAACCCCACTTCCGGTAGAACGCCTGCGCTCTGTGGTTGTGCTCCCAGACACCCAGCCAGACACAGTCGAAGCCGCGCGCCTTCGCGAGGTCGAGGATGAACGCCATGAGCGCGGCACCCACGCCGGCGCCCAGAAACGACTGTCGCGCGTAGAAGCGCTGGATCTCGATCGCCTGCGTGGCCTCCTGCAGGAAGGCGGGACGGTGCCCCCAGTGGAGCCTCGCGAATCCGGCGGAGGCGCCGTCCACCTCGGCCACGAGATGAAGGAGGCCGGGATCCAGCAGCTCACGCGCCTGCAGCTCGGGAGAGAAGGTCTCCGCGAGGTGCTGGGCCATGTCTTCCGGCGTGTTGTCCTTCGCGAACGTGTCGAAAAAGGTCGAGGCGCCCATCTCCGCTAGGAGCGGGGCGTCCTCGACCGTCGCGAAACGGATGCTGATCAGACCTTCTGATCTCTCAGCGACAGATAGAAGTCCTTCACCTCGCGGTCGCCGCCCACGTGCGACAGGCGCTCGGCGACGTCGGCCACCGTCTTGGGCGGCGGCACCACGACCTTGTCGCCGGGGCGCCAGTTCACCGGCGTCGCGCAGGCGTGCGTGTCGGCCGTCTGCAGCGCCGTGCAGAGACGCAGGATCTCGTCCACGTTGCGGCCCACGTTCATGGGGTAGTAGACGATCGCGCGAATCGTGCGCTTCGGGTCGATGAGGAACACGGCGCGGACCGTGGCCGTGGCGCTCGCGCCGGGGTGGAGCATGCCGTAGAGCGCGGCGACCTTCATGTCGATGTCCGCGATCATCGGGTACGGAATCTCCGTGCCCATCTTCTCCTTCATGTTCTGGAGCCACGCGAGATGGGAGTGGATGCTGTCGATCGAGAGGCCGATGAGCTTCACCTGCTTTGCCTGGAACTCGCTGTACCGCCGCGCGAACTCGGTGAGCTCGGTGGTGCAGACGGGCGTGAAGTCGGCCGGGTGGGAGAACAGGATGACCCAGTTGTCCTTCCCCTGCCACTCGGAGAAGCGCATCGCCGCCGATTCCGTGGTGACGGCGGTGAAGTCGGGCGCGGGGTCCCCGATGCGGGGCATGGAATACGTCGCGGTTTCGGACATGAAATCCACCTCCTGAGGGGGTGGATCCTAACCCGCGACGCGGGCGCTGGCGGGGAGCCTCACGGTGAACGTCGAGCCCTTGCGCAGCTCGCTCACCACCGTGAGGTCGCCGCCCAGGAGCTGGCAGAGCCGGCGGCTGATGGTGAGGCCGATTCCGGTGCCGCCGTACTTCCGCGTGGACGAGGAATCGCCCTGCGTGAACGGGCGGAAGAGCTGCCCCTGCTCCTCCTCGGAGATGCCGATGCCGGTGTCGGAAACGTGGATCAGGCACCAGCGGCCGGCCTCGTCCTCCACCTGCCCCACGCGCAGCGAGACCCGCCCGGCCTCGGTGAACTTCGCCGCGTTCGAGAGCAGGTTGTAGAGCACCTGCCGGAGCCTCACGGGGTCCCCGTAAACGGTGCTGCCCGAGAGCTCGCCCGAGACGTCGAACGCGTTGCGGTTCTTCCTGAGGAGCGACTCCACCTCTGCCGAGACGGCCGAGACCACGGGCCGCACGGGGAACGTCTCGAAGCGGAGGTCCATCTTCTCGGCCTCGATGCGCGACATGTCGAGGATGTCGTCGATGATGCGGAGGAGGTGGTTTCCCGCGGAGGACACCTTCGCGAGGTCGGTGCGGGCCTCCTCGGGCTTCATCGTCGCGAGGTTGTCGGCCAGCATCTCCGTGTAGCCCAGGATCGCCGTGAGCGGCGTGCGCAGCTCGTGGCTCATGGTCGCGAGGAACGCGCTCTTGGCGCGCGTGGCGGCGAGCGCGGCCTCCTTGGCGCGGAAGAGCTCGGCCTGCGCGACGGTTTTCTCGTGCAGCTCGCGCTGCATGCCCGAGTAGAGCCGCGCGTTCTCGATGGCGATCGCGGCCTGCGTGGCGAACGCCATCGCGAGGCGCGCGTGCGCGTCGTCGTAGAAGCCGGCTTCCTTGCGCTCCACCGTGATCATGCCGATGAGGCGGTCGCCCACCAGCAGCGGAATGCCCATCCAGGCGCGCACGGCGGCCTTCTCGTGCTCGGGCTTGCGGAACTCGGCGTAGAGCGCCTGCGCGTCTTCCAGGATGAGTGGCTTTTTGGTCTCGAGCACCACGCGGTTGGGGGTGTCGCCCGTGCGGGCGTTGATGCGCACACCCACGACGTCTTCCAGGCGCTCGAAGCCGTGCCCGCCGATGATGACGAACTCGTCGCCCCGCAGCTCCTGCACGGACGCGCTGGAGTGAGGCACCACGCGGCGCAGCTCCGTGAGGATGCGCGTGAACACGTCGTCGAGGTCGAGCGTGGCCGAGAGCACCTGCGTCGCGGCCTGGAGCGTCTCGGCCTCGGCACGGGCCCGGCGCTCCTTCTCGAGGAGGCGGGCGTTCTGGAGCGCGATGGAGGCCAGCTCGGCGAAGTGGCTCACGGCCTCGACGTCCGAGGGGCCGAGGTGCCGGGCGGCATCCCGCGCGATGAGCCCGAGGACCCCGACGATGCGGCCGCCGTCCGTGAGCGGCACGCCCAGCGCCGCGTGGAACGCGTTCCGGCCCGTGATCTCGAGCTTGCCCTCCCAGGACTCGTAGTCGGCCACGACGAGCGGCTGGCCGCTTTCCCACACGCGCCCCACGAGACCGCCGCCCTTCGTCACCCTGCGGGAGACGAGGTCGTCGGCACCCGAAACGGAGACCCTGAGCTCGAGGTCACGATCGTCCGCGGTGACGAGGTAGAGGTAGCCCTCCTCGGTGCCGGCCAGGACGGCCGCGTGCCGCACGATGGCCTCGAGCAGCCGGTCGATGTCGAGCGTGCCGAGGAGCCCGATGGCCGTGTCGTGGAGCGCCGCGAGGTACGCGTCCTGGCGGGCGCGGAGGCGCGAAAGCTCCTCACGGAGCTCGTCGTTCGAGAGCGTCACGGACATCGGGTGCGCCCATTATCACGGACGACGTGTGAAGAGATGGGTCGTCAGAGAGGCTTGTAGAAGAAGACCGCCTCGTGCGGCGTGCCGTCCGGGTCGTGGGCGTAGCCGGGGATCGCGCCCGCGACCGTCCAGCCGAGCCTCCGGTACAGGCGGTCGGCCGGGTCTCCGGCCTTCGTGTCGAGCGTGAGAAGGCCGAACCCGGATTGGCGCGCCGCGTCCTCGATGGCGCGCATCAGCGCCTCGCCCAGGCCCGAGCCGCGGCCCCGGCGGTGCACGATGAGCTTGGCGATGTCGGCCCGGTGCTGCTGATTCGGGGGCCAGGCGGGCTGGAGCTGAACGGTACCGAGGATGCCCTCGGCATCCCGGGCCACGAGGTAGACCGCCCGGGGAAGTGAAGAGTCGAGGGTCTTCCGCCACCACTCCTCCGAGCGCTCCACGGAAAGGGGGGCGAGGAACGTCACCGCGGCCCCGGAGTCGACGGCGTCGATGAGGAGCAGGGCGAGGCCCCGGAGGTCGGTGTCCGAGACGGGAAGGGCCAGGCGTTCGATGTCGTGCGCGCTCATGCGGGCGGAAGATACGACGGAGGGCAGCGAATGCCGCGAATCGTCAGGAGGCGAAGGCGTCGCGGAAGGGACCGAGGAACCGCCGCTCGGGGGACCAGTCGGTGATCGCGAACACGACGTGTGAGAACGCCCCTTCGAACTCGTTCTCGAGCGCCTTCCGGAAGTCGACGGCCGTGCGCTTCGGGTCGTTCCCGAACGCTCCGCAGCCCCATGCGCCCAGGACGAGGGTTTCGTACCCGTAGGCCCGGGCGATCGCGAGGACGCGGTGGATCCGCCGCTCGAGGAGGTCACCGGATTCCGGTTGACCAACCGTATGGGCGTACGGAGCGGCGCACGTCAGGAAGTCGAGGAGCCAGGGCTCCGGCAGCTCGGTTCCGTCGTCGGCGCGGAAGATGGGAACGCCAGGCGAGTAGATGGTCCAGTCGGAGGAGGCCTTGTCCGTGCGCTTTCGGTGCACGTCGTACATGCGGTCGCCCACGAGCGTCGAGTAGAGGGCGCTGGATCTGGAGATGGCCTCTTCCTGAGCCAGGGCACCATGGAGAAAGCCGCCCCCCGGGCTGACGCCGTTTGCGAAGTTCAACGCAAGAGGTCGGTGCCCGGCTGCCAGCAGTCGTTTCGAGGCGGCCGTCGTCGTTTCGTTCGTGACCTGGACGACCGTCTCCGGGAACGCGACGGCCCCGTGGGTGGGGAGCGGCGCGTCCGGAGGGATGCTCACCTTCGCGGAGATCGCGGCCTCCACGGACGCCCGCCAGTCGACCCGTGTGCCTTCGAAGAGGTATGCGCCCGCCTCGGCGGCATCGACGGCAGAGATCCCGAGCGCGGTCGCGGCGGCCCGCGTGATGTAGAGCTCCCGTCGCCTTGCGGCCGCGAGCTCGTCGGAATCCAGACAGGGGAGGATCTGCATCAGTTCGCCTCCTGTGAAACCTCGCGCATCACCTCGATGCCGGCGCGGAGGTCGGCTCCGAATCCGTCGGCTCCGATCTCCTTCCACAGGTCCGGCGCATGCCGGAACAGTCCGCCCCCCACGACGATCCGGGGGGCCGGCCGAGGCCCCTGGGTCCGAAGCGCCTCGATGAGGGAGACCACTGCCGGCAGGTTGAAGAGCATCGTGGCCGAGATGCAGACGATCCGCGGCGCGGTGTCCTTCGCGAGCCGCAGAACGCCGTCGGCGGGCAGGTTGGTTCCCAGGAACCGCACGTCCCAGCCGTCGGCCTCGAGCACGTCGGCCAGCATGTGTCCCCCAACCTGGTGCAGCTCGCCCTCGATGCCCGTCACGATGGCGGGACCCCGGCGCACCGTCGACGTTCCCAGCTCGGGATAGAGCTGTGCGAGGACCGACTGGGTCACGGCCGTCGCCACGTGCTCCGTGGCCACGGTGATCTCGTTTCGCTCCCAGAGGCGTCCCACCTCGTACTGTGAAGGCTGGAGCACGTCGACGTAGACGTCTGTGATGGTGCTTCCCGTCCGCAAGGCCTCCCGGACCACGGTGAGCGCGGCCTTGCGGTTTCCGGCGAGGGCTGCCTGGGTGAACATCTGGCGCGAAAGGTCGAGCCTCGAGGCGCCCGGAACCTCGTCGCCGCCGGCCTCTTCCGAGACCGCGGCCGCGATTGCTGCCGCAATCAATTCCCGGCCGAACGCCGCAGACGGCTCCTCGAGGTGCTCGCCGAGGGCGACGCCGATCTGCTCGAGGTTCTCGGCCAGGAACGCGGACGCGATCCCGCGGGAGGAGAGCATCCGGGAGGTCCATCGCGCATAGGCCTCGAACGAGGCGGTGCTTCCCGCCTCCATCGCGCTGGCGAGGAACGCGAGGTGGAACCGGGCGTCCTCGAGGCCATGCCTTCGTGCTCTGTCCCCGTAGCGCCCGACCCAGTCGGGATGGCGCGTCAGGAACTCGTCGGTCACGGCGGCGGCCACGGACTCCCGCGCGCGCCGGAGGGTTTCCGCGGCGTCCCGCCTCTCACGCGTGTCGAGCTCCGTTCTCACGTCGCGTTCGCGTCCTGCTCGAAGGCGCGGAGCGCCCGTTCGGCACAGTCGGGACAGTAGCCGTGGCTCAGGAAAAGCGAGTTCTTCTTGAGATACTCGACGACGCTGTCCCACTTCGCCTCGCCGACCTTCACCTTGCCGCACTCCATGCAGATCGGGAGCACCTCCTGGATCTTCCGGAGGTGCCAGTACGAGCCCTTGAGCTCGTCGTGGACCTGCTGCAGCTCGGCGCGTGCGCGGGCGAGCTCCTTGCTCTCCCGCGCTCGCTCGCGGGCCACCGTGGCGAGCTCGTTGTTCAGCTGGACGAGCTGCTGTCCGGATCGGGCGTTGCCGGCCGCGGGCTCGCCGAGGAGGACGAATCGTTCCGGCTGGAGGTCGAGCTGACAGGTGAGGGAAACGGGCATGGCGTTGATGGGTGCGAAGTTGAGGGTGAACCGTTGCCGGGGCGAACGTGAGGCTGCGTCCAATCGCTCCCGCAGAGCCTGCTGGTCGCTCGGGGGGAGGAAGGGCCAGATGGGTTTCCCCAGGAGCTCCTCCGGGTGCGTCCCGAGCGCGCCCGTCAGCGCGCGGTTCACGCCGGTCACGAGGCCCTCCCGGTCTCCATGGAGCACGCAGACGACGGTGCTCTCCTCCAGAAAGCTGGCGAGGAGGGGAGCCGCGTCGAAGGCCCGTTCCTCGAGGAGGCGCTCGCCAGCCGGCGCGGGCAGCCGATCGAGCACGAGGACCTCCGTGAACGCGGCCTCGACCTTCAGCCCCTTCGGAATTCCAACATGCGAATGCCGGTGCCGCTCGCTCTTGTGCCAGGTCTCGTAGGAAGCGGCATCCGTCCACCGCGTCACGAGGTGGAATACCGCCGGGTCGGCGGCGTCCGTGAACGTCTCCATGCCCAGGAAGCCGGGCTCGAGGTCCACGAGGCGCGGCCGGTCACCAAAGGCGCTCGCGACGGCGGCCTCCATCCCGTTCGCCACCCGGAATCGGGAGATCACGACGACCAAGGCCAGCCTCCGGTCGAAGTATGCGCCCCGCGGCCGGAACGTGAAGCGGGTTCAAGCGGGGTATGACGATGGCGTTGACCTCGACGTGCTCGAGGCCTAGCCTTGGTTCCAAATGGTAGAGACCCTCATCGCCTTACCCGACGATCTGAACGCAGCCCTCGAGCGTCGCGCCGCGGCAGGTTCCCCCCGGAACGAGTTGATCGCCGCTGCTGTTCGAGCCTATCTCGCCCTTCCCTTACCGGGTGAAGATTCCGGCGACTTGGCGATCATCAACGCTCACGCGACCGAACTGAATGCCGAGGCCGAGGACGCGCTTGCCTACCAGGTACCTTTGTGAGGCGTGGCGAGGTCTATCTCGTCGCCCACCCGACATCCCGAGACCCCAGGAAGCAGCGCGCGTTTGTCGTCGTGAGCCGACAGCTGTTGCTCGACTCCTCTTTCTCGACTGCGATCTGCGCGCCCGTGTATACGCGGCGGGACGGCCTCCATACCCAGGTCGACGTGGGGGTCGATGAGGGCCTGAAGCATGACAGCAGCCTTCATTGTGACGAGCTCATGAGCATTCCTAAAGCGGCCCTCACGCATTTCCTTGGATCGCTTTCGGCCGCGAAGCTCGCGCAGCTGGACAGGGCCTTGGCCTTTTCCTTGGGAATCGCGGGCGGGGATTCGCGACCGGCGTGAAACCCGGCGGCTGGCCTGGCCGCCGGGCCTCACGGAACCGCTCAGCTCAGCGCCAGGGGATGCCGGGGGCCGCCGCGTAGTTCATCTGGTAGGTGCGGTTGGTCAGCCAGTCGAGGAGCAGGTTCGCGTAGTTCGCGTTGCCGGGAACTCCGCTGATGCCGCCCGGAAGGGCGCTCTCGCCGCGGATGACCGTCGGCGTCAGCTCACCGACATAGCGGCGGGACGGACCCGAGCCGAACATGAAGCCGTTCAGCGTCGAGCCGCGGGGGCTGGCGTCGGACCGGTCGATGACCTCGAAGCCTCCGGCACGGGGAATGCCCGTGAGCCCCGCGAGCGGCGCGGCGAGGCCGGCCGGCGGGATGCTGAACGAGGCGCCGAGCGGGTGGTTGAACACCTTGCGGTGGAGCTTGCCCCAGCGGTAGTCGTCGGGGTTCTGGGACCTGCCGAACGCGGCGTTGAAATCGGCGCTCGCGAACATCGCGAGCCCGTCGGCCAGGCTCTTCATCACGATGATGTCGCGCGCGTCGGCGGGGTTCGTCACGCCGGGCACGTTGAAGAACGGCACGCCCGAAGCGCCCCGTCCGCCCCGCGTCGCGAAGTTGTCGAAGATGTTGCGCAGCGCCGAAACGGCGAGGAAGCTGTCGGGCCGCGGCGTTCCGCCGGGCACGGGGAACGACGCGAGCACGCCGTCGATGGTGTTCGCCAGCATCTTGCTGCGCCAGCCCGCGTAGAACGTGGCCGCGACGCTGTTCTTGATCTCGGCGGCCGAGGGCTCCAGCAGGTTCCGCGGGTCGTCGCCCGGGTCGTAGCCTTCCTTGATGCCCGTTGGCGTCGAGCCGTTCCAGCCTTCGAGCCTCGCCATCGCCGCCTGGATGAGCGGCTGGGTCGCGATCGACGCCAGGATGGGGTTGGCGCCCGCCGCGCGGCCGTTGTCGTAAGCCCGCTTGATGTGCGGCAGGAAGTAGACGGCGTCGATCATCACGTTGTCGCCCTGGATGGCCTTCATGTCGGCCGGCGACATCTTGCCGCCGCCCGCCGCGAGCTTCGCCGTGATCGCCTGACCCACGCGCGCGCCGCGGTAGCCGTCGTAGCCCGGGTTGAGGTAGTAGATGCCGCCGTTCGCGCGCTTCCTCGCGAGCGGGTTGTTCCCGAACGTGACGCCCACGGGGTCGTTGTTGCCGTTGCCGAACCAGCCCGAAGCGGGGTTCACGATCTGGGGCATCTCGGCGTACGGGAGGATCTTGAACGCGACAGACTGGTTCGCGGGGAGGGGGGACGCCTCGGGAATCCACTCGTTGCCGCCCTGCCCGTTGCGGAGGAACCAGGGCGGGAGACCCACGGGCGCGCCGGCCTCGAGGTCCTCACGGAGCGGCAGCTCGGCGCTCGTGAAGTAGGCGATGTTGCCGGTGACGTCGGCCACGACCCAGTTCTGAGAGCCCACGTCGAAGTTCTGTATGGCCTGACGGAACTCTTCCACGGAGCGCGCCCGGCACATGGCGAGCAGGGCGTCCAGCTCCTTGGTGGCCGAGAAGCCCGTGTACTGCACGGACACCACAGTGCCCGTCGCGAGCGTGTCGGGCGTGAGCACCGAGCCGTTGTTGCGGCGCGGCACGATGAGCGTCGCGGGCGGAATGCTGCCCGTCGCGGGGACGACCACGATGTCGTTCAGGGTGCCGTTGCCCACTGTGTTCGCACGGAACGTCTCGCGGATCGGGGCGAGCGGCTCGTTGCGGCCCTGGTACACGGTGGAATAGCCGGCGAGCGAGGCCGCGTCGGGAACGACCTTCTCCTGGTACACGTCGGTGACGTCCATGGGGTTCACCGTGGAGCCCCACGCGATGCGCTCGTTCTGGCCCTGCACCACGAGCGGCGCGCCAGGGAAGCTGTTGCCCGTGACGTTGAGCGTCGCGCTGCGGAGCGCGACGGGGTACCACGTGGACGGCGTGTCGAGCGCGAGGTGCGGATCGTTGGCGATGATCGGGTTGCCGGTGGTGGAGAGGCGGCCGGCGATGGCCCAGAGGTTCGAGCTGGCATCCCGCTCGCCGTCCACGATGCGCGACAGCAGCGGGATCTCGCGGACCTTCGCTTCGTAGTTCTTGAGGATCTCGAGGACGCCCGCGTCGAGCATCTCCTGAGCCCGCGTGCGCTGCGCGGTGAGGAAGGCCTCGGAGAGTCCCTCAGGAGCGGCGGTGATGGCGTCGCGGGCCGCCGTGGGGATCGTGGCGAACGGCTCGAACGGCGCCGAGCGGTAGAGATCTTCGTAGAAGAGCTTCACGCCGTCGAAGCCCGCGGCCTGGCCCACCTGCGTGTAGGTGAGGAGCGCCACGGTGTTGTTCGTGTCGAGGTCGAACGAGAGGCCGAACGCGATGAGCTTGGCCACCGCGATGCAGTCCACGGGGAACCAGGGCTGGACGGCCGTGAGCTCGAGCGCCGTGTACTCGGGCGGCGGCGGGTTCGACGCGATCCACGCGTTGACGCCGGCGGAGTAGGCCTGGAGCACCTGGAAGCTCTCCTGCGAGATCGCGGCGAGCGAGCGCTCGGCCGCGCGGCTGAGGCCGATGACGCGGAGCTGCACGTCGGTGGGGAGCGCGGGCGGGCCGAGCAGCTCGGCCAGCGTGCCGTGCGCCTGGCGGCGCGAGTAGTCCATCTGGAACATGCGGTCCTGCGCGTGCGTGTAGCCCTGCAGGAAGAAGAGATCCCACTGGCTGAAGCCCGTGATGTGGGCGATGCCGTTCGCGTCCCGCGTGACGTAACCGCCGAGCTTCATGCCCGGGTATTTCACGACGGGGAGCTGCTGGGCCTCGGCCGCGTAAAACTGCGGAACGGCAGTGTCGGCGGCGACGGCGGCGAGGGCGACGGCGAACGCGGCGACGAGGGTACGGCGCATGAATTTCTCCTCCGTGTATGGCGGCGAAACGTCCGAGCTTCGGTTAGCATAAACCCGGTTCGCAACGATTTCCTCCGGAGGTTTCATGAGAATGCGCAGAACGTTTTTCTCGCTCCTCGCCTTCGCGGCGTTCGGGCTCTCGACCCCCGCCGCGGCTCAGTTCCCCTCCGAGGTCTCGTTCTTTGGAACGCTGCCCAAGACGAAGGACGACACGGCCGTGAACCTCGCCACGTCGCTGAAGTTCGATTCGGGGCGGGGCGGCGGCGTCGCGCTCGGCGGGCGGTTCGGATTCGTGGGCGTGGAGCTGTCGGCGTTCTACCTGCGGTTCGACGGCATGACGCGCGTAAACGGCACCGACGTGCTGGATCTCGGCGCGCTCGATCTCGTGCCCATCTCGGTGGTCGCGAGCTTCCATCCCCTCAAGGACAGCATCGTCGACCCGTGGGTCGGCGTGGGCGGCGCGTACGTGATCGGCCGCGATCTCATGAGCGACGACCTCGATACGGCCGGCATCGGCGACGTCGAGCTGAAGAGCAAGGCCGCGCTCGTCGCGAACGTGGGTGTGGCCGTGAAGTTCTCGTCGAGCGTGGCGATCGTCGTGGACGGACGCTACATCCCGCTCGAGATGGACAGCACGCCCGTGAATGGCGGCGTGACGCAGAAGCTCGAGCTGAACCCGCTCCTCCTCTCGGCCGGCCTCAGAGTCAGTTTCTGAATTTGTTCAGCCCTCCGGGCCCGGAAACGCATCCGGCGCCCTGAATCTTGGCTTTGTCGCGCGCCCTCGTCTGCGCCATCGCGCTCCTCACCGGGGCCTGCGCGGCTTCGAACGTGCGGACGTCGCCCGTGGTCGCGACGTACCGGGCCGTGGACCTGATGCCCGATTTCTGGGAGTTCTGGTCCGCCGCGGAGAAGCTCCCCGCTGACGAGCAGGCGAAACTCTTCGAGAAGACGCTCGTGGTGAAGCACCCCGAGGTGTACAAGGCGAGCGTCCTCGGGCTCGATGAGGCCAAGCCTTTCGGGGAGACGCTCGCGAGACGGTTCGAACGGTGGCTCCCCATGATGACGCCGCACGTTCCGACCATGAGGGTCCTGTCGAAGCGCATCGCGATCGACCTGCCGCGCTACGAGTCGACGTTCCGGAAGGCGTTCCCCGATTTCGCCTACGACGGCGAGGTCTACTTCCTGAACTCCCTGGGCGCCTTCGACGGAGGGACCCGCACCGTGAAGGGCCGGACGGCGCTCCTCTTCGGCGTGGACATGATCGCGTACGTGTACGGCGAGACGGACCCGCAGGCGTTCTTCCATCACGAGCTGTTCCACATCCACCACTCGCGGATCTTCCCGAACGAGGGAGCGACGCCGCTCTGGGAAAAGCTCTGGCAGGAAGGGCTCGCCGAGCACGTCGCGAAGACGCTGAACCCCGCGGCCGACGGCGTGCTGCTCTTCGGCCTGCCGGCCGACATGCCCGAGCGCGCGCGGAGGATCCTGCCGGAGCTGGCCCGGGAGCTCTCGGAAAGCCTCGACGACACCTCGAAAGAGACGTACGCGCGGTACTTCCTCGGCAGCACGGCACAGGGCGAGCGGCCCCCGCGGAGCGGGTACTACGTGGGCTATCTCGTGGCCCGGCACGTCGCGGGCGATCGGCCTCTGCGCGAGGTCGCGGTCATGAAAGGGCCGAAGCTCCGGGCAGCGATCGCGAACGCACTCGAAGAGATCGTCCTCACCCCTCCCTAGAATGCGGGGAGGAGGCAACCGGATGAGTGAGGCGACCCGGAAGGTTCTGGTCACGGGAGGCGGCACGGGGCTCGGCAGGGCCACGGCCATGAGGTTCGCGAAGGACGGCGCGCGCGTCGCGATCTGCGGACGGCGGCAGGAGGTCCTCGACGAGGCGGCGGCCGGGATGAAGGCCGCAGGCGCGGCCGAGGTGCTGGCGCTGACGTGCGACGTCCGGAGCGACGAGGCCGTGAACGCCATGGCCGCCCGGCTCCACGAGGCCTGGGGCCCGCTCGACGTGCTCGTCAACAACGCCGCGGGGAACTTCCCGTGCCCGGCCGAGAAGCTCTCGCCCAAGGGCTGGCGGGCGGTCATCGAGATCGTCCTGAACGGCACGTTCTACTGCTCGAGCGCGTTCGGAAAGGCCATGATCGACGCCCACGCCACGGACGGCCGCATCCGCAGCATGGTGAACGTCGTGGCCGACTACGCCTGGGGCGCGGGCCCCGGCGTCATCCACTCCGCGTCGGCCAAGGCCGGCGTCCTCGCCATGTCGCGCACGCTGGCCGTGGAGTGGGCGCGCTTCGGCATCCGCGTGAACTGCGTTTCGCCGGGCCCGTTCCGGAGCGAGGGCACCGACAAGAACCTGTGGCTCGACGACCAGCTCGCGGGGGACATCCTCAAGACCATTCCCATGCGCCGCTTCACCACGGCGGAAGAGGTCGCCGAGTCGATGTTCTTCCTGGCCGACGAAACCCGCGCGGGCTACATCTCCGGCACGTGCCTCCCCGTGGACGGCGCGCACTGGCTCACCGGCGGCAGCCTGGAGTTCATGGGCGCGCTCGAACGCGTGGCCCTCGCCGCCAAGAAAGAGAAGGGCTGATCTCACATGGCCGCGAAACCCGTGAAACCCACGAAATCCAAAGGCAAGCCCGGTCCCGTCGTCCCCTCGCGCTACCAGGAAGCGCTCGGCACCGACGAGCCGCTCGCCGTGATGAGCGCGACGCCCGCCATCTTCCAGAAGCTGCTGAAGGGCTACAGCGAGGCGCAGCTCTCCGCGCACCCGGAGCCCGGCAAGTGGAGCGTGAAGGAAGTGCTCAGCCACCTCGCCGACGGTGAGGTCGTTCTGGGCTCGCGCTACCGCTTCATCGCCGCGCACGACCGCCCGCCGATTCCGGGCTACGACCAGGACGCGTTCGTCGCGATGCTGGGCGTCGAGAACGCCACGGCGGTGGAGCTGCTCGACGACTTCTCCATGGCGCGCGCCGTGAACCTCGGCCTCCTGCTGCGCCTTCCCGAGGCGGCGTTCAGCCGCGTGGGGCTGCATTCCGAGCGGGGCGAGGAATCGCTTCGCGCGCTCGTGATCCTCATGGCCGGGCACGACCGCGTCCACGTGGAGCAGGTGAAGCGCCTTCTCGCGCTCCTTCCGAAGGCCCGTAAAGCCGCGCCGAAAAAGAAGGTCGCGCCGAAGAAGACCGCGAAGAAGCCGGCCGCTAGGAAGCGCTAGGCCTCGTGAGCCGCGCGGCGAGCGTGGCGAGCGGAGCCGCAGCCGGAACCACGAAGCGCGCCGCCCGGCCCATCAGGAACGGCCGGAAGGCGCGCGACCAGAAGAACCGGCTGCCGGCGAGCCGCCGCTGCGCGCGCCCGTGCTCGGCCGGCAGATCGCCGGGCCGGCCCGCGAGGAACGCGGTCACAGGCTCCGCGGCGGCCTCGCCCGAGAGGAGCGCGTGCGCCATGCCCGTGCCGGTCCAGGGGTCCAGCACCCCGGCCGCGTCGCCCACGAAGAGCACGTCCCTCTCCGAGGCGTCCCGTGCTCCGAGATGCACGGGCTCGCTCACGAGCGGCGGACCGGGCTCGCGCTGGAGCCCTTCGAGGTCGCGCGCGAGGGCCGGGCTCCTCGCGACGAGGTCGTCGAGCAGCTCGTCGAGGTTGTGATGCGCGCGGGTCGCGACCTCCGGAGTCGCGAGCGCGCCGAGGTTCACTCGCGGCTCTTTCTCTCCTTCTGCGGGCTCGATGCGCGAGAGGCCGAGGTAGCCGCCCGCGAAGACGTGGAGCGCGACGGTGTCTTTCAGATGCGCGCTCGCTCCGCGGAGGTGCTTCTTGAAGCCGAAGAGCGGTGCCGGCGTTGCGTAGAACGCGCGGCCCAGCCGGCCGTCGAGCGGCGAGTAGCGCCCCCACGCGCCCACGACGACGCGGGCCTCGAACGCGCTCTTCGGGGTCGTGACCCGGAAGCCCTCGGCCAGCGAGCCCTCGAGGCCCGTGACGGGGCTTCCGAACACGAACCGCGCGCCGGCCTTCTCCGCGGCCTCGGCGAGGGCCGTATCGAGGAGCGCGCGGGACACAGAGAGAACCTCGAACGGAAGCCGGCCCGCGGCGGGTGTGCCGCCCGCGCGCGCGACGCGGAAGCCCGAGATCCGCTCGGCGCCGCGCGCCCTCAGCCCGTCGAGTACGCCGAGCCGGTCGAGGAGAGGCAGCGCCTCGTGCGAGAGGAACTCGCCGCAGATCTTCTCGCGCGGGAAGCGGGCCTTCTCCAGAACGAGGACGTCGACTCCGGCGCGCGCGAGAGACGCGGCAAGCGAAGCGCCCGAGAGGCTGCCACCCACCACGAGGACTTCGGCGCGCACCGTCAGCTCAAGCCTCCGGACGCAGCCAGAGGAGCCGCCAGGTGAACGGCGCGATGCCGTCCACGATCGCGCCGGGGAGGGCCTTCGCCGCGAGCTCCGCGATCTCGTTCCTCGTGTACGCCTGGCGCACGGAGGCCTTGCCGTCGAGGACCGAGATGCGGCTCTTGAACGCGAGCGGCCCGATCACCGAGATGACGGCGAGCGCGAGCCGGTTCCGCGCGAGGTCCAGCACGAGGACGGCGCGGCGCGCCACGCGAGCCCACTCGCCGAGGAGCCGCCCGAGGTCCTCGGGCGCGATGTGATGCACGAAGAGCGTCGAGAAGACGACGTCCACCGAGGCCGCGGGAAACGGCAGCGCGAACGCGTCGGCCGCGAGCGAGCCCGGTCGCGCGAGGCGCGCGTGCGAGACCTTGCGGTCGAGGCCCAGCACGCGCGCGCCGCGTCCGGGGCGGGCGAGGGCATCGGCCACGTCGCGCCCCACGTGGCCCGATCCGCAGCCGACGTCGAGGAGCGTCAGGTC
>JAEUQS010000338.1 GCA_016789625.1 Acidobacteriota bacterium
GCGACCTGCAGCCTCACGCCCGCGAGCACGGCCCGCGCGATGCGCGCGCGCGTGCTGCCGCGCGTGAGGCCACACCGCACGCCGCGCGCCGCGGGCCGCCACCAGGGCGCGCCGAGGCCGGCGAGCGCGGGCACGAAGACGACGCCACCGCTGTCGGGCACCGACACGGCAAGGGCCTCCACCTCGGCCGCGCTGGCGATGAAGCCCAGCCCGTCGCGCAGCCACTGCACCGCGGCGCCCGCGACGAACGCGCTGCCCTCGAGGGCATAGGTCGTCTCGTCTCCGATCTTCCAGGCGACCGTGGTGAGGAGCCGGTTCGACGAAAAACGCGGGGCCGTGCCCGTGTTGAGGAGCACGAACGCCCCGGTTCCGTAGGTGCACTTGGCCATGCCGGGCTGGAAGCAGGCCTGGCCGAACAGCGCCGCCTGCTGGTCGCCGGCGATGCCCGCGACGGGAATGCCGTCGGGCAGGAAGCCGATCCCGCCCCGCGGGCGATCGGGGCCGCGCGTTTTTCCCACCACACCCGAGCTGTTCACGAGGCGCGGCAGGCTGGCCCGGGGAACGCCGAAGAGATCGAGCAGGCCGTCGTCCCAGTCGAGGCGCTCGAGATCGAAAAGCAGAGTGCGCGACGCATTGGAGGGGTCCGTGACGAACTCCCCCGTGAGCCTCTCGACCAGCCAGGCGTCCACGGTGCCGAGCCGCAGACGTCCCTCGCGTGCGCCTTCCCGCGCGCCTTCGACGTGGTCGAGCAGCCACTCGGCCTTCGTCGCGGTGAAGTAGGGATCCAGGAGGAGCCCCGTCGTGCGCGTGAGGCGGGGCTCGTGCCCCGCCTCACGCAGCTCTTCGCAGCGGGCGAGCGTGCGCCGGTCCTGCCAGACGATGGCCGGATGCGCGGCGACGCCCGACGCGGCATCCCACAGGAGGCAGGTCTCGCGCTGGTTCGTGATGCCGATCGCGGCGATGCGGGAGGGGTCGACGCCGGCGAGGACGCCCGAGACCGCCGACGCCACCGACGCCCACATGGCGTCCGCGTCCTGCTCGACGAGACCGGGCGCGGGAAAGCGGATCGGCACCTCGGACGTGCGGAGCGCCACGACGCGGCTCTCGTGGTCGAGGAGCAGCGCCGTGGTGCCGGTGGTGCCCTGATCGATGCCGAGGAGGAGGTCACCCGCCATTCGTGGCACGACGATACGTCAGTCCGGGAGAGGTCTGCCGGCGGACGACATTTTTCGACCCAAAGCAAATTTTGTCGTGACATTTTCTGCTTTGAGGCAAAATTCGCGGATGGACTCCGTCCGCTCCATCGAACCTTCCATCGCTTCCGACCTCCCTTCCAAGATGGTTTTCGTCGCGGGTCCGAGGCAGGTGGGCAAGACGACGCTCGCGCGCCATGCGCTGGCAGCCGCGGCGCGGGGGATGTACCTGAGCTGGGACAACAGCGCGGACCGGAAAGAGATCCGGGCCGCACGCTGGCCCGCCGGCGAGTCCCTGGTCGTCCTCGACGAGCTCCACAAGTGGCGCGGCTGGAAGACCTGGCTCAAAGGCGAGTTCGACAAGCATCGGGAGCACACGCGCTTCCTCGTCACGGGAAGCGCCCGCCTCGACGTCTATCGCAGAGGCGGCGATTCCCTTCAGGGCCGCTACCACCACTACCGTCTCCATCCCTTCTCGTGCGCCGAGGCGCTCGCTCCTGCGGCCCTCCCCGCGATCGCACCGGGTAAGCCTCTGACCTTGCCCGACCACGCTTCGCCCGAGGTTCTGGCCGCGCTCCTCGCGTACGGAGGCTTTCCCGAGCCTTTCCTGGCCGGATCGGAGCGGACCCACCGCCGCTGGCAGAAGGAACGAATGGAGCGGTTCTTTCGCGAGGACGTGCGGGACCTCGACGCCGTTCGCGATCTTTCGACGTTCGAGCATCTTGCCGACCTCCTTCCCGACCGCGTGGGCTCGCCCCTTTCCCTCAACTCCCTTCGCGGGGATCTCGAGGTCAGCCACCGTGCGATGACGAATTGGATGGAGGTGCTCGACCGGCTCTACCACGTGTTCCGCGTGCGCCCCTTCACGACGCCCCGGGCGCGCGTCCTCACCAAAATGCCCAAGGCCTACCTCTGGGACTCGAGCCTCGTGCCCGACCCCGGGGCGCGCTTCGAGAACCTCGTCGCTCTCCATCTCCTCAAGCTCTGCCACACCCTCGAAGACACGGAAGGAGAGCCCGTCGCGCTCCACTACCTGCGCGACCGGGAAGGGCGGGAAGTGGACTTCCTCGTGACGTGGAAACGCAAACCCTGGTTCGCGGTCGAGGCGAAGCTCAGCGCGACCTCCGTCGCCCCGTCGCTCGTCTATTTTCGAGAGCTGCTGGGCATCCCCTACAGCTTCCAGATCACGCGCGACGGCACGCCCGACTTCGTCGAGAAAGGCGTCCACGTCCTTTCCGCCGCGCGCTTCCTGCCAGCTCTCGTTTGACGGTCAGGCGACGGCCGGGACTCGGCTCCTCTCGAACGCCTGGGCCAGATCGGCGATCAGCTCGTCCGCGTCCTCGATTCCGAGAGAGAGCCGCACCAATCCCTCCTCGATGCCGATCGCGCGGCGCTCCTCGCTCGTCAGCTCGTAGAACGACATGAGCGCCGGCTGCTCGATGAGGCTCTCCACGCCGCCGAGAGACGGCGCGATGAGCGGGATGCGCACGGCGTCTACAAAAGCCGCGGCCCCTTCCAGACCGCCTTCCACGATGAAGCTCACGACGCCGCCGAAGCCCGACATCTGCGCCTTCGCGGTGACGTGATCGGGATGGCTCTCGAGCCCGGGATGGAAGACGCGCACCACCTCGGGCCGCGCCTCGAGCCAGCGCGCGATCCTGAGTCCCGAGGCGTTCTGCTTGCCCACCCGGAGGTCGAGCGTCTTCAGCCCGCGCTGGAGGAGGTAGGCGCTGTGAGGATCCAGCAGCGTGCCGAGCACGCCGCGCAGATCGCGAAGCCCGGCGATGAGGTCCGCGCGGCCCGAGAGCGAGCCCGCGAGCAGGTCGTTGTGACCGCCCAGGTACTTCGTGGCCGAGTGGAGCACGAGGTCGGCGCCCAGCTCGAGGGGACGCTGGTTGATGGGCGTCGCGAACGTGGAATCCACGAGGAGCTTCAGGCCGCGGTGCTTCCGCACGACCGCCGCGTAGGCGGGAAGGTCCGCGACGCGGAGGTAGGGGTTCGTCGGTGATTCGGTGACGACGAGGCGCGTCGCGCCGGGACGGATCGCGGCCTCGAGCGCGGCCAGATCGCCGGGCGGCACGAGCGTCGACTCGATGCCGTAGCGCGAGAGGAACGAGCCCACGAGCTGCCGCGTGCGGCGGTAGCAGTCGCTCGTGAGGATCACGTGCTGCCCGCTCTTGAGGAGCGCGAGGAGCGCCGTCGACACGGCCGCCATGCCGCTCCCGAAGAGCACGGCGTCCTCGGCGCCGTCGAGGGCCGCGATCCGCTTCTCGGCCGCTCTCACCGTGGGGTTTCCGTAGCGCCCGTACTCCTCGCGCTCGATGCGGCCCTCGAAGTGGTCCGCGATCTCGCGCCGGCTCGTGAAGGAGTACGTCGCCGTACAGACGATGGGCTGCGCGACGGCGTTGTCGGGCTTGACGCGATCCTCTCCGCCGCGCACGGAGAGGGTCGCGAGGCTCTTCCTTCCGCTCACGTCAGTACACCGCGAGCGAGGGCTCGACCTCGCGCGCCCACGCGAGGATTCCGCCTTCGAGGTTGTAGGTCCGGGCGAGACCGGCCTTGCGCAGGAGCTTCACGGCCTGCGCCGAGCGCCCGCCCGCCTTGCAGTGGACGACCACGGTGCGCGCGCCGTCGACCTCGGAGAGCCGCCCCGGCAGCTCGCCGAGGGGGATCAGCTCGGCGCCGTCGATGGCGCAGATCGCGGCCTCGTGCGGCTCGCGCACGTCGATGAGCTGGAAGTCCTCGCCGCGCTCGAACCAGGCCGCGAGCTCCTGAACGGTGATGTTGCCGGCCGCGGTCAGCTCCTCGGTCTGCGGTCCCCCCGGACCGCCAGGCACG
>JAEUQS010000566.1 GCA_016789625.1 Acidobacteriota bacterium
GTGGTCTTCGTCGGCCTGCAGGCCTCGGGAAAGACGACGTTCTTCCTGCGGCATTTCCAGGCGACGCACGCGCACGTGAGCAAGGACCTCTTCCCGAACGCGCGAAACCGCGACCGGCGGCAGGCCCGTGAGATCGACGCCGCGCTCGCGGCGTTCAAGTCCGTCGTGGTGGACAACACGAACGCGACGCGCGAATCGCGCATCGCGCCGATCGAGGCCGCGCGGCGGCACGGCGCGCGGGTGATCGGCTACGTCTTCGAATCGAGCGTCGACGCCTGCCGCGCGCGCAACGAGAAGCGGGCCGGAAAGACCCGCGTGCCCCTCGTCGCGATCTACGCCACCGCGAAGAAGCTCGAGCCGCCGGCTCCCGACGAAGGATTCGACGAGCTCCATCACGTGAGGATCGTGGACGACGGCTTCGTCGTTCTACCCTTCGTGCCATGAAGCCCGACGACCTCGAATCGCGCATGCGCGAGCGCGAGTACTTCCACCGCCTGCGGCTGCCTCCCGGCAGCTTCGCGGTCGTCCGTGTGGACGGTCGCGGCTTCAGCCGTCTCACGAAGACGCGCTTCGAGAAGCCGATGGACGCGCGTTTCCACGAGCTGATGGTCACGACCGCGGCCAGCCTCCTCACGGGCCTCCACGCGCTCTACGCCTACACCGAGAGCGACGAGATCTCGGTGCTCCTCCCCCGCGACTGGGCCCTCTTCGATCGAGAGCTCGAAAAGCTCGTCTCCCTGTCGGCAGCGAATGCCAGTGCGACGTTCACCGCCACCTCGGGAATCCGTGCGGAGTTCGACAGCCGGGTGTGGATCGGGGCCACCGAGCAGGACGTCGTCGACTACTTCCGCTGGCGCCAGGCCGATGCCACGCGCTGCGGCCTCAACGGCTGGTGTTACTGGACGCTTCGCAAGGCCGGCCGGTCCGTTGCGGAGGCCACTAAGGCGCTCGAGGGGCGAGACGTGGCGTGGAAGAACGAGCTGCTCTTCCAGAACGGCGTGAACTTCAACGACACCCCCCTCTGGCAGCGGCGCGGAACCGGGCTCTACGTCGAGACCTACGAAAGGCCGGGACGCGATCCACGAACCGGAGAAGAGAGAACGGCGACGCGGCGGCGGGTGCGCGTCGACGCGGAGCTGCCGATGGGTGATGCCTACGCAGAATTCCTGCGCCGCCTTCTCGAGGGAACGGGCTAGGTTCCGGGTGGAGCCTCGCCCTCGGGCAGCATCTCGAAATCCTCGAACTCGAAGCCGGGCCCCACGGTGCAGCCGACGAGCGTGTAGTCGCCCAGCGGCCGTGCGCTCTGCCACCAGCCGGCCGGCACCACGTGGACCGGCACGGTGTCGCCCGCGAGGGGCCCCAGGACCGTTCGTCGGACGGCGGACTCGCCGGGCGCGACCGTGAGGAGCTCGAGGGCATCGCCTTCGTCGTGATGCCAGACCTCGTCGGACTTCACGCGATGCCAGCGGCTGTGTGTGCCCTTCACGAGGAGGAAGTAGATCGTGGTGAGCGCGCTCCGCACCTCGCCCGAGGGCCGCGTCACCGTCTCGGCGGACTTGAAGACCTGCCGGTAGAAGCCGCCCTCGGGATGTGGCGCAAGGTCGAGGGCTTCGATGAGCTCCCGGGCGCGAAGATGCATCGCGCCCGATTCTCACCTCAGTTCGTCACTCCGCGTCGAAGGACTGCAGCTCCACCGGCACGGCGTTCGCCACGGCGACGCAGGCCGAGAACTCGGACACGGCAGCCGCGCCGGTGTCGCGGGCCGTCATGCTGATCCCCGCGCCGACGACCCAGCCGGCGGGCGGCGGATTCGGAATGGTGAACACTACGGCCACGTGTCCCGCCGCATCGGTCGAGACGTTCGGCGAGATCTGGCCCGAGGGGTAACGCCCCTCCCGCGCCGACGCCGCCGAGCAGTCGTCATTGGCCCAGGCGTTGATTCCGAACGTGCCGTTCGGGAGCGAGTCGAGAGTGAAGGAGATGCTGATCGAGCCATTGGCGTTCTTGATCGCCGACGTGATGACGGGATAGTTCTGGACGTTGTTCGGGCCCGCGTCGGCGTCGAGCGCGTCGTTCAGCGACACGATCGCGGCGCCCATCTCGCTCTGCGGGGCGAGGTTGATTCCGAGGCCCGCGTTGTTCCAGAAGCGGTTCGTGCCGTCGACGTTCACGCTGTTCGGGAAGCCCGCCGTCGCGGCCGCGTCGAGGACGATGAGGCCGTCCGCGAACGTGCTGTTGGCTATGGCGTTGCCGGTCAGGACCGTGATGGTGGAGGTCCCGGCGGCGTTGTCGGCGATGAGCATCCCCCTTCCGTTCCCGAGCGCGGCACCGCCCACGGCGACGCCGATCGCGTTCCCGGAGACCCCGGCGTTCGAGGTCCCGAGGAGCTCGATGCCGAAGCTTCCGTTACCGGAGATCACGTTGTTCACGATGGCGTGGCCGAAGGCGGGGCCCGTCGTGCCCCGGATCTGGATTCCGGTTCCCACGCTGAGGGAGACCGTTCCCGTGCGATCCGTCCCGATCAGGTTTCCCTCGATCGTCGTGGAGTTGCCGCCGTTCACGAAAACGTTCACGTCCGCGCCGGTGATGAGGTTCCGGTCGGCCGCGAGCGCCGTTCCGATGGTGCTCGCGCCATTGCCGCTGACCCCGAACGTCTGGGTCCCCTTGGTGACCCCGTCGGCCCGCGTCCCGACGTAGTTCCCGGTCACGAGCGTCCCGACGTTCAGGATCATCTGGGTGTGGAAGTTGAGCACGGCGAGGCCCCGCACCCGGCTTCCCGTGGAGCCCGCGTTGAAGACGAGGCCCGTCGTGCCCCCCGGCTGGAGGCTTCCGTCCAGCTCGATGCGGATCTGCGTGTCGAGCCCCTGCACGTTGGGATAGGCACCGCCGGGCAGGGTGTTGGCCGAGGCGCCCGGCTGGGTGAAGCCATTGATGTCGACGAGGCCCGTGATGAACGGCGTCTGGGTCAGGGGCTTGATGACGCAGACCCCTGTGCCCGCATTGCATCCCGGATCGGTCGCGACGGGAATCGCGAACGCGATCACGTCGGTCGCGCCGCCCGCCACGCAGCCGCCGCTCACGGCGTTCGTGTTCGCCGCGAGAATCGCGTCGCGCAGCGTGCAGGGCACGCCGCCCGTCGTATCGGCCGTGCTGTTCACCGTGATGGTCGCCGCGCGGACCGCAGGCGCGGCGGCGATGCCGAGTGCGAGCGCGAGCGCTGGCGCGATGGCCTTGTTCATGTTCCCTCCGTCTCGGCACACGCTAAAGGCCCGGACGCGGCCGCGGCAGAGCACGCGCATGCGCGCATGCCCATGCGCCCCCTCGAGGTGGACCCGGCCGCTATGCTTCGAGGGAGCCGGATGACAGGATGAAACGCCGCATCGCTCCGCTCGGCACAGCCCTTTCCCTCGCAATCGCGCTCGTGCTGGCGTCGACCGCCCGCGCGGAGGTGCTGCCGGTGAGAACCTACACCGCGCTCGACGGCCTCCCGCACGACCGCGTGAAGCGCATCCGGGAGGACGCGCTCGGCTTTCTGTGGTTCTGCACCACCGAGGGCCTGGGCCGGTTCGATGGG
>JAEUQS010000383.1 GCA_016789625.1 Acidobacteriota bacterium
TCTCACCGACCAGGATGATGTTGGGGTCCTGCCGCAGGAACGAGCGGAGCGCAGCGGCGAAGTTGAGGCCGATGGCGTCGCGCACCTGGACCTGGTTGATGCCGGGGAGGTTGAACTCCACCGGATCCTCGGCCGTCATGATGTTCGTCTCGGGCGTGTTGACGCGCGAGAGCGCGGAATAGAGCGTGTTCGTCTTGCCCGAGCCCGTGGGACCGGTGACGAGCACCATGCCCCAGGGACGCAGGATCGCTCTCTCGAAGCGGTTGAGGCTCTCCCTCTCGAACCCCAGCTTCGTCATGTCGAGCATGAGGTTGTCTTTGTCGAGGAGACGGCAGACGATCTTCTCGCCGAAGAGCGTGGGGAGCACGGAGACGCGGTAATCCAGCTCCTTCAGCTTGTTGGCGAGCTTCATCTTGATCTTGATGCGGCCGTCCTGGGGCAGCCGCTTCTCGGCGATGTCGAGCTTCGCGAGGATCTTCATGCGCGAGCTGATGGCGTCCTTGAGCTTCGGAGGGGGGTTCATCACCTCGTAGAGGATTCCGTCGATGCGGTACCTCACGCGGTATTCCTTCTCGTAGGGCTCGACGTGGATGTCCGAGGCGCCGCGCTTGATGGCGTCGGTGAGGATGATGTTGACCAGCCTCACGACGGGAGCTTCCTCGCCTTCCTCGACGAGCTTCTCCAGGTCGATCGCGTCCTGCTCCTGCTCTTCGAGGACCTCGAGGTTGGTGTCCCCCGTGTCGACGGTGGACATCTCCTCCATGACCTTCTTGAGCTCGATGGCGTGAGACGCGCCGTAGGAGCGGTCGATGGCGTGCTGGATCGCCATCTCCGAGGCGACGACCGGCTCCACGTTGTAGCCCGTCATGAACTTGATGTCGTCCATGGCGAACACGTTGGTGGGATCGCCCATGGCGATCGTGAGGGTCGCCCCCGTCTTGTTGACGGGCAGGATGTTGTACTTGCGCGAGACGTCGGCCGGGACGAGCTTCAGGATCGCGGGGTCGATCTCGAAGTGCGCAAGGTTGATCGACGGGACGCCGAACTGGGCCGACAGCGTCTCCGTGATGTCTTCCTCGGTGATGAAGCCCATCTTGATGAGGGCCTCGCCGAGCTTGATACCGGAAGCCTTCTGCTCCTTGAGCGCTTCACCGAGCTGCTCCGGAGAGATGAGCTTCGCCTTCAGCAGGAGTTCCCCGAGCTTGACAGCCATGCCGCGATTCTAAGGGGAGGCCGGTCGGGGGAACCGAAAGAAAAGAAGGGGCCGGCCTACGCCCCGGTCTTGACGGACTTGAGCCGGGCGGTGACCGACCCGATCGGGAGGACCGTGCGGGCCATCACCGGGAGGCGCCGGGCGTCGTCGGAGAACCAGAGGAAGAGCTTTCCCTTGTTCCGGTCGTCCTCGCTCTCCTTCTCGCGCATCACGGGCTGGATCTTCCACGCGTCGAAGGTGCCGGCCTCGGTCTCGACCTTCTCCTTGCCGAGCACGCGGGCCGCGACCTTGTAGAGCCGGCCGCGCGAGAAGACGTCGATGTTCACGGCCTTGCCCGTCTCGAACGTCTGCGTGCGAAGGAAATAGAAGGACGAAATGATGTCGTGAAACTTCTCGGGGAGCGGGGTCCGCTCGTCGCGAAAGGAGGCCAGCCTTTTGGTGAGGTCGAACTCCTCGAGATCCTGGGAGGCGTATTTCCCCTCTTTCACCGCGCGCTCGAAGCGAAGCGGCTGGAAGTCCCGCGCATCCACCCAGGTTTCGTAGCGATCTCTCACCGGGTAGAACTTGTCGACGTAGTCGTTGGACTCGGCGAGCAGCGTGATGCGGTGCACCGGAACCCCGTCGGGCGTGGTTTCCCGCTGGGTCGCGAGCGTCATCGCACCGCCTTCGACCTGCAGCCAGGCGATGGTGTACGAGAGCGTCTCCCCCGAAGGGAACGGAACCGCGGCGAGCTTGTCCTTGGGAAGGTCTTCGCGCAGCGCCGGCGGCAGCGTCACGCTCCGCTCGGGGCTCAGGGAGAAGGAGGGCGCCGCGGCCGCGGCGCTGCCGAGGAGGAGGGCGGCGAGGAACCCCCGGCGGCGCGGCGCGCGTCCGCCCGTTCCGGGCGTTCCGGTTTCACTCGAGGAGCGGGCGGGCGGCTTCGAAGATCTCATCGGCGGTGAGCGCGGCCAGGGGAGCGCTCCCGGGATTGTACGGAGGCGGCGCCCTCAGCACCGCGACCCGGCGGCCGACGGGGCCGAATCGGGCGGGATCGGTGGGACCGAAGAGCGCGACCGTGGGCGTGCCGGCCGCAGCAGCGAGGTGGGTCGGCCCGGTGTCGGCGCCGACGAAGAGGGTCGCCCTCGCCGCGAGGCGCGCGGTGGCCGCGGCCCCGGCCGGGGGCGCGAGGAGGAGGCTCCCTCCGCCCCGGGCGACGAGAGCCTCGGCGCGCTCGCGCTCGCCGGGCCCGAAGCGCAGGACGGGACGAAGCCCGTTTTCCTCGAGAAGCCGGGCGGCTGCGAGCAGGTTGCCCGGCGGCCACTCCTTGGCGGCGAGCGACGAGAACGGCTGGAGGAGAGCGAACGGCGCGCCCGCGAGTCCCTCGAGGAAGGCGTCGACGGTCTCGTCGGGAGCGTCGACGGCGTGGGAGACGTCGGGCACGCGGCTCCACGGACCCGGACCGGCCACGTGACCTGCGAGCGCGAGCGCGCGGTCCACCGAGTGGACGGCGTCCCGCGGCGGCGTGACGTGCTCGTCGGTGACGAGAGCATTCACGGCCTCCGTGGCCGCGCGGTAGCCGAAGCCCACCTTGCGCCCCGAGGGGGCGAGCCAGGTGACGAGCGCCGACTTGAAGAGGCCCTGCGCATCCACCACGAGGTCGGGCGCGAAGGCATCGAGAGACTCGCGGAGCGTGCGGATCTCCTTCCACGTGCCGCGCGAGAACGGGCTCTTCCTCCAGGCGCGCGTGGTGGCGGGGAAGACGGCGTCGACCCAGCGCGAGCCCTGCACGAGACCAGCCAAAGGAGCCTCGATCGCCCAGCCCAGCTCGGCTCCCGGATGCGCCTCCTTGAGGGCCCGGGCCGTGGGCAGCGTGAAGAGGACGTCGCCGAAGGACGACAGCCGGACGAGAAGGATGCGCACGCGGCGCAACGGTACCAGCCCGCATCGGCTCGCGCGGCGCCGCCCTCTCGAGGCGGCGCACGTGTGAGAAGTTCGTGAAGCCGGCTCGGATTGGACCTTCGTACCGTATCCTTTTTCCATGACGATGGAGTCGCCCGTCCTCGTCCTGAACCGCAGCTTCGCGGCCCTCGCGTTGACCGACGTGAAGAGGGGCTTCACGCTGTTTTTCAAAGGCCACGTGCGCGCGGTGCTGCCCGACTACACCACCTACGACTGGGGCGAATGGCAGGACATCCCGGTCCAGCCGAGCGACGACGACGTGGTGCGGACGCCCTCGATGATCCTCAAGGTCCCGCGGGTGCTGCAGCTCCTCTCGTGCGACCGCCCGCCCCGGAACGACGTGAAGTTCTCGCGCCACAACATCTACCTGCGCGACGGCACCCGCTGCCAGTACTGCGGGAAGCGCTTCTCGACGAGCGATCTCTCGCTGGACCACGTGACCCCGCTGTCCCGGGGAGGCCGGTCGTCCTGGGAGAACATCGTCTGCGCGTGCCTCCCATGCAACGTGCGAAAGGGGAACCGTCTGCCCGAGGAGGCCGGGATGAAGCTCCGGCGCCAGCCGGTCAAGCCGAAGGCGTCCCCTCTCGGGCTCCTCGCGCCGCACCGCATCCACCCGGACTGGAGGAACTTCCTGGACGTGGCGTACTGGAACGTCGAGCTGCAATGACCTGGGGGAACCATGGCCGGTTGCCGCAATCGCTTCGCGATTGACGGCGACCTACGCTTCGC